>JAUYGW010000174.1 GCA_030690245.1 Gallionella sp.
GGTTCAATCGCTTTCGTAAGCTGCTGGTGAGGTACGAAAAACTTGATCGCAGCTTTCTGGCACTCAACCACTTGGCTGCGGCCATCATGGCATTTAGAAAGATCAAGGTAGATGAAAACATTATTTACGGATAAGCTCTAAAAGTTTTATCAGAAGGAAGCAACAGGCTGGTGGTTGTTTAGTTGCTTTCAGATTTTCTAAATCGTGCCAACCTCAACAGCCGACCACAGTGGCGGCCCAGCCGCATCCAAATAACTAAGATAAGCCCGCAGGTCAAACTCCAACTGGCAATAATCGGGTTCCATATGCAAGCACAGTTGATAGAAGGCCTTGTCGTGCTCGCGCTCCTTGATGTGCGCCAGCTCGTGAACCACGATCATGCGCAAAAATTCCGGCGGCATCTCCTTGAACACCGCCGCGATGCGGATCTCGCTTTTGGACTTGAGTTTTGAACCCTGCACCCGCGAGATGTTGGTGTGCGTGCCCAGCGCGTGCCGGATGACATGCAGCTTGCCGTCGAACGCCACCTTGCTCGGTGAACCGGCGTTGCGCAGATACCTGCCCTTGGCTTCCAGCATGTAGTCATACAGCGCCTTGTCGGTGCGCACCGCATGCATAAGCGGATATTTCTTCAGCAGCATATCGGCCAGCAGGCCTTGCCCGATCAGCCGCTGCACTTGCTCGACCAGGGCTACAGGGTAGCCCGCAAGATAATTCGGTGGCGGTTTCGGGTGCATGGCGGCATGTCAAAGGTTGGAAGAAGACGATATTTTACCGCTTGCCGCTCGCAGCGCCAGTTATCGGTGCCGAATGTGCTATTCCCATGCAACAGCCAGCTATCCATGTGTGAAGAATCAAATTTAACGAGGGGGTTGAGCTTGTTCCAGATACAACTGCTCCACCTTCTTGCGCGCCCACGGTGTTCTGCGCAAAAACTTCAGGCTGGATTTGATGCTGGGATCGTGAGTGAAGCAGCGCACTGGCACAGCGGCAGCCATCGCTTCCCAGCCCATGCTCTCGGATAGCTGTGTAACGATGGCTTCGAGGGTGATGCCGTCCAGGCTGGGGAGGCTGGCTGGTCTTTTAATGGTTTCCATGCCTTCATTTTACAGGGGATCGCCGGACTTGAGCGTTTACAATGCTGCTCCTTGATTCCGAGACGCACCTCCCATGACCGCCCCCGTCCGCCTCGCAAAACGCCTCGCCGAATCCGTCCCCTGCTCCCGCCGCGAGGCCGAACTTTACATCACCGGCGGCTGGGTAACGGTCGATGGGCAGGTGGTGGAAGAGCCGCAGTTCATGGTGTCGCAGCAGAGGGTCGAACTCCATCCCGAAGCCAGCCTCACACCGATTGAGCCGGCGACCATTTTGTTTCACCTGCCGCCGGGCATGGATGCCAATGCCGCGCAGCAGCTGATTTGCGCCGACACGCGCGCGGCTGACGATCCTTCCGGCATCCACCTGCTCAAGCAACACTTTATCCGGCTGACGCAAGGCATACCGCTGGAGAGGAATGCGTCCGGCCTGCTGGTGTTTACCCAGGACTGGCATGTGGCGCGCAAGTTGAAGGACGATGCCGCCACGCTCGAACAGGAATATGTGGTGGAAGTCGCCGGCGAATTGCCCCCCGATGGGCTCAAGCTGCTCAACCACGGGCTCAGCTTTAATGGCCGGGCGCTGCCACCGGTCAAGGTCAGCTGGCAGAACGAAACCCGGCTGCGCTTCGCCCTCAAGGGGGTGCAGCCCGGCCAGATCGCGCATATGTGCAAGAGTGTCGGGCTGCAGGTGCTGGCAATGAAACGGCTCCGGATCGGGCGAGTGTCGATGGCCAAATTGCCGCCCGGGCAATGGCGCTACTTGATGCCGCATGAGCGGTTTTAGCCGGAATGGCGCATAAACATAAAAATCTCAATCGAGCGATTTTGTTTTAGCGCAGTTAAAACCCACGCGATGATTAACTTTATCGCTGTTGATGCGATTTACCTTTTGGGCGAACCCAAGAATGGATACTGGGAGCGCGGACATCCTGTCCGCATGCGGGCTGGAAGCCCGCGTTCCAATCAAGCTGTGGCTTGAACTAAGTTTTCCAGGATAAATCGCGCTGAGTGTTCGTTTCTCAATTGACGAACCGGCCAGTTGAAACCGCTTTCCACCGTTGCATTATTTCTGTGCGTTGCGTAGTATTCATTTCAAGCGCGATGTTTGTTCTGACGACTTGCATCCTGCCGGCAATGGCTACCCATCTCTACTTCATTCGGCGCTTGATTCCACTCAGACGTGGAGTTTTGCAAGAAGCTCACTTCTATAAACACCATGCAAGATAACTCAAAACAAAATATCTCCAGCACAGCAGATTTGCAACGTGAAGTTGCTGAACTGATGGTCGAATGTCTGAACCTCGAAGTCACAGCAGATCAAATCATCCCTGATGCCCCTCTGTATGGCGAGGGCCTGGGCCTGGACTCGATCGATGTGCTGGAAGTCGCGCTGGTGGTCTCCAAGCGTTATGGCCTGCAACTGCGCAGCGACGGCGCAGACAACCGGCATATTTTCAGCTCGCTGCGCAGCCTCTCCGACTATATCGCAACCCAGAGAACCCTTTAAATGGCTCGCCGCATTGCGCGCTGGCTGGGTATTGCTGCGCTGGTGATCAGCTACCCGCTGTTGGCGCATTACACTAACCAATCTGCACACAACGGCAGCCTGGGCGCGCTGGTGTCCATTGCGCCCGTGGTATTACTCGCACTGGTGCTGGCGTGGAATTCACCCCGGCGCTCCGTCATGCTGGGTGTACCGACACTGTTGTGTATTGCGCTGTGGACCGGATGGTCGATGCTCGAGCACCATTTCGGGCTGGTTTACTGGCTACAGGATGTGGGTATGCTGCTCATCCTGTTCATGACTTTTGGCCGAACTTTGATCGCCGGACGGCAGCCGCTCTGCACCCGCTTCGCAGAGACGGTGCATGGACCCTTGACCCCACAGCATGAAATTTATGCACGTCAGGTCACGGTCGCGTGGACCTTGTTTTTTGCCGCGATGGCATTGACTTCCACCCTGCTCTTTTTTCTGACGCCGCTGGCCTCATGGTCGATTTTTGCCAATTTCATGACGCTACCTTTGGTCGCGTCGATGTTCATTGCCGAATACCGGGTACGCAGATGGGTGCTGCCCGACATACAGAATGCGCACATCCTCGATGCGGTGCGGGCGTTCAGGAACACCCCGGCGCGCCCGCGCTAATCGTTGCAGCCCGATCATGACTTCACTGCCGCTGGTATCACACGCCTCCCCGGACAGCATCATCGCCTGGCGCGCC
>JAUYGW010000048.1 GCA_030690245.1 Gallionella sp.
TGAGCCAGTTCTTGCGCAACTGCCATTCCTTGCTGATTCTGCGCATCGCGGCCTTCATCTCCTGCGCGCACACCAGCGCATTGAAGATGTAGTTGCAGTCGGGCTGCGGGAAAAAGTAGTACACCATGCCGTCGCCCACATGCTTGCCGTGGGTGCCGTAGTACTTGCGGAAGATGGGTTCCATCGCGGACCATATCTCGTTGATGAGCTCGAAGTATTCCTCCGGCGGCAATTCGGTGCAGATGCGCACCGAGTTCTGCAAGTCCGCAACCAGTACGGCGACGTCCGTCAGCACCGGCAGGCGTTTCTTCAGCAGGTTGCGGATCACTTCGTCGCGCCGTTCCAGCAGCCCCAGCAGGCTGTCGCCGTCGGCGTGGCCGGGCTGATAGACGAGCAGGATGCCTTCGCGGTAATAGGAGGCGTAGACGTTGTAGCGAGCAGCCTCGCCGTTTTCCAGACGCAGGGTAAGAGGCAGTTGCATCAGCGTGCCGTTGGGGCGTGTTTCGGCCAGAGGTTCTCCTATTTGCATGACTGGAGCATCAGCCTGGCCGGTAAGCACATCCGTTAAGTTCTTGCACGAAAGACGCCCCTTGCCCAGCAGTAGATAAAATTGAAGCAACTCTTCGCGGTTGGCAGCACTCCTGCCCAGTCGCCCCTTGAGCAAATAGGCCAGCGCGTTGCGTTCCTTGATGTCTGCGGGCAAGCGGTCAAACTCACCCAGCAGCTCGGCGCGCGCAGCTTCATTGTGCCAAGTGATCTCAAAGTTATAGTTGACCATGTAGGCCGGGAAGGGGATATGGTCAATCGAGAGCCGGAGCGGAGCGGGGCTGGCTGGCGCGGCAGGTTTGGCACCCTTGTTCTCCGCCGCGACGGGCTGTGCCGCAGATTCCGGGGCGGTGGCAATAGTGAGAGGTGCACGAGCAGCTTTGGGCACTTGCGCCTCCGGCATCTGTAAACCATCCAACTCCAGTTGCCGGGCAATTTCTGCCATGGCATAACCATCCTTTTTCAATTGCCGGATGCGCTCCAGGCGCACCAACACATCGTCGGGGAAATAGCCAATCTGGCGCGCTTGGGTTGAAGCTCCCGGTTCCGGGTTCTTCACCAGCGGGCGCGGCAACAGCCCCTGCGCGATGTAGTTGTTGAGCGTGGCACGGGATATATTGGTGGCCTGCATTACCTCAAAACTGGTCAGCATAATTTAGACAGATAAGCTGTGTAATTTAGACAGTCGTATACTTAACCAATTAGACAGTGTATGTCAAGAGAATTTTAACATACAGTTGATTGTCTATCTGCCTGTACAGATGTGATATTTAATTTTAATTACCGCTATATGGACAGTACATCTGTCTGTCTAATGTTGGTTCGCTGCATCCTCGATCACCTTGAGAAATTCATCCCCATAGCGCGCCAGTTTGCTCTGCCCGACGCCGCTGATCCGGCCCAGTTCGTCCAGGCTGGCGGGGCGCTGGTTGAGGATTTCCAGCAGGGTGCTGTCGTGGAAGATGACGTAAGGCGGCACGCCCTGCTCGCGGGCGAGTGAAGTGCGTTTGGCTTTGAGGGCGAGCCACAGGCGGTCTTCGCCCGCGCCGGCAAACGGCTCGCGCGGCTTTTCTTTTCTTTGGGCATTGCGCTCGGCGCGCTGCGCCTTGCGCTTGGCCGGGTCGGCATCGCGCCGCAGCCAGACTTCCTGTTCGCCGCGCAGCACCGGGCGGGCGGCTGCGGCGAGTTTCAGGCCGCCGTAGGCTTCGATGTCGGCTTCCAGCAGGCCGCTCGTGACCAGCTGGCGATACACGCTGCTCCATTGAGCGGGGCTGAGTTCCTTGCCGATGCCGAAGGTGGAAAGCTGTTGGTGGTTGAATTTCTCGACCCGCTCGGTGGTCTTGCCGGTCAGCACGTCGGTCAAATGCCCCGCACCGAAGCGTTGCCCGGTGCGATACACGCAGGACAGTGCCATCTGCGCGGCCTGGGTGGCATTCCAGGTATCCACCGGCTCCAGGCAGTTGTCGCATTCATTGCAGTTACCCGGATGTTCTTCGCCGAAATAGCGCAGCACGGTCTGGTGGCGGCAGGTGGTGGATTCGCAGTAACCGAGCAACGCGTCCAGCTTCTGCCGCTCCAAGCGCTTGCGTTCCTCGGGGGCGTCGCCGCCGTCGATCATCTGGCGCATCGACACCACATCGCCCAGACCATAGGCCAGCCAGGCGTTGGCGGGCAAGCCATCGCGGCCGGCGCGGCCGGTGTCCTGCTAGTAGCCTTCCATGCTCTTGGGCAGGTCGAGATGGGCGACGAAACGCACATTGGGCTTGTCGATGCCCATGCCGAACGCCACGGTCGCGACCATCACCACGCCTTCCTCGCGCAGGAAGCGGCTCTGATTTTTGCTGCGCGTTGCGGCATCCAGCCCGGCGTGGTAGGGCAGCGCATCCCAGCCGCGCTCTTTCAACCAAGCGGCGGTTTCTTCAACTTTCTTGCGCGACAGGCAATAAACGATGCCCGCATCGTTCGCATGTTCAGCTTCAAGAAACGCCTGTAACTGCTGGCGCGCATTGAATTTTTGCGTGACGCGGTAGCGGATATTGGCGCGGTCGAAGCTGGAGACGAACTGGCGCGCCTGTTCCAGCGCCAGCCGTTCGACGATCTCGCCGCGCGTCGGGGTATCCGCCGTCGCAGTGAGCGCGATGCGCGGCACGGCGGGGAAGCGCTCGTGCAGCACGGTGAGCGCGCGGTACTCGGGACGGAAGTCGTGGCCCCATTGCGAGACGCAATGCGCTTCGTCGATGGCGAACAAAGCCAACCCGGATGCTTCCTGAACCTGCTCCAACAAGGAGAGGAAGCCGGGCATCAGCAGGCGTTCCGGGGCGACATAGAGCAGGTCGAGCTCGCCGCGCAGCAGGCGGCCCTGTACCTCGCGCGCGGCATCGGCATTGATGCTGGAATTGAGGAAGGCCGCCTGCACGCCGAGTTGCGTGAGCGCATCCACCTGATCCTGCATCAGCGCAATCAGCGGCGACACCACGATGCCCGCGCCCGGTCGCAACAGCGCGGGAATCTGGTAGCACAGCGATTTGCCGCCGCCGGTCGGCATCAGCACCAGCGCGTCGCCCCCCGACGTTATATGCTCGACAATGGCCTGCTGCTCGCCGCGAAAGGCGGCATAGCCGAATACGTCGCGCAGGATTTGCCGTGGGGTGGGTGTCATGGTCGGGTGGATGTCATCGGCAGTGGCGGGCATGCAAACAGATTGGTTTAGCCCGGAAAATAATGGTATTTTAACGCGTGGCAACCACAATAGAGGAAAAGATATTGGATCAGCCAACAGAAAATCCGGCAACAAAAAATCTGGTTGAGGTCAGCGACCTCCATTTTTCGTACGGCAAGCGCGAGGTGCTGAAGGGCATCAACCTCAACATACCGCGCGGCAAGATCGTCGCCATCCTCGGAGGCAGCGGATGCGGCAAGACCACGTTGCTGCGCCATTTTGGCGGCCAGTTGCGGCCATCGAGCGGCAGCGTGAAATTCATGGACAAGGTGGTTCACGAACTCGGCAACGACGAACTGTTCGAGATACGCCTGAAAATGGGCATGATGTTCCAGGTGAGCGGGCTGTTTACCGATCTGTCGGTATTCGACAACCTAGCCTTCCCGATGCGCGAGCACACCGATCTTTCGGAGGAGATGATCCGCGACCTGGTGCTGATGAAGCTGCATGCGGTGGGCTTGCGCAACGCCCGTGACCTGATGCCGAGCGAGCTGTCGGGCGGCATGGAGCGCCGCGTGGCGCTGGCGCGGGCGATTGCCACCGATCCCGCGCTGATCATCTACGACGAGCCGTTCGCCGGCCTCGACCCGATTTCGCTCAACACCATCGCGAACCTGATCCGGAAGTTGAACGATGCGCTCGGCGTGACCTCGGTGGTGGTGACCTACGACCTGTCGGAATCGCTCAAGATTGCTGACTACGTATACTTCATCCATGAAGGCGTGGTCGTGGCTGAAGGCGAGGCGGCGGAAATGCTCGACTCGAAAGACCCGTTTGTCCGCCAGTTTGTTCATGCCGAACCGGATGGACCGGTCGCTTTTCAGTACCCGAGCCAGCAACCGTATGAAGAAGAATTGAACATCAAGGCCGCAACGATTTAAGGAAGGTCTGAACAAGTAGCCAAAAATGAAAACGCCGAATCCACAATCTGCCGCGAAT
>JAUYGW010000049.1 GCA_030690245.1 Gallionella sp.
GGCTGATGCGCATGACGATCATGGCCATGACAATCATCACGGCGGCAAGCCGCGCGAGACGCCGTGGGTGGTGACGCTGCCGCTGATCCTGCTGGCCATCCCTTCCGTGCTGATCGGCTCGCTGGCGCAGATCGGCACGCCGTTCTTCTCCGGCTTCTAATCCAAGGACAGCAACATCGAGGCGGTCGCGCTGTCGCACCTGCCCGGCTCCGGCTTCGCCTACTTTGCGGTGGTGGCCGGGGTGTTCGTCACCGCCTTCTATTCGTTCCGCATGTACTTCCTGGTATTCCACGGCAAGGAGCGCTATGACGAAGCGCCGCATGACGAACATCATTCGGCAGATGCAGGGCATGCCGCCGACGCGCATGCACATCCTTCGACAAGCTCAGGACAGGCTGATGCGCATGACGATCATGGCCATGACAATCATCACGGCGGCAAGCCGCGCGAGACGCCGTGGGTGGTGACGCTGCCGCTGATCCTGCTGGCCATCCCTTCCGTGCTGATCGGCTACATCGCCATCGAACCGATGCTGTACGGCAGCTATTTCGGCGACGCAATCTTTATCTCCGAGAACCACCATGCGATGAGCGAACTGCGCAATGAGTTCCACGGCGCATTCGCGATGGCGCTGCATTCGTTGACTACCTTGCCACTGTGGCTGGCGGTCGCCGGTGTGGCGAGCGCGGCGTTTTTCTACCTGAGGCGCCCGGATATTCCCGCTGCGATCCAGAAGCGCTTCAGCTTTATCTACCACCTGCTCGACAACAAGTACTATTTCGACCGCTTCAACGACTGGTTCTTCGCCGGCGGCGCGCGCGGCGCGAGCGGCTTGCTGTGGAAGTTCGGCGACGTGAAGCTGATCGACGGGTTGATGGTGAACGGTACGGCGAAACTGGTCGGGATGTTCTCCGGCGTGATGCGGCGTCTCCAGTCCGGTTATATCTACCACTATGCATTTTCCATGATCATCGGCGTATTCGTGCTGCTGACCGTGCGGACCTGGTTTTAAAACCGGCGAGTAGGGAGTTGGGAGTAGTGAGTAGGAAGAGCGAGCGGAGGATTTGGGTTTTCCACTTTCCACTTACCACTTACTACTTCCCGTTTCAAAAATAGAGGAATAACAGCATGATTTTTGGATTACCCATCATTAGCGTTGCGATCTGGCTGCCGATTCTCTTCGGCATCCTGGTGTTGGCCACCGGTGACGACAAGAACGCTCCGCTGGCGCGCATCCTGGCATTGGTCGGATCAGTGCTCGGTTTTCTGGTTACGATTCCGCTCTATACAGGCTTTGTGAACGACACCTCGGAGATGCAGTTCGTCGAGCTGCATGACTGGATCGCGCGCTTCAACATCCACTACCACCTCGGCGTGGACGGCATCTCGGTGCTGTTCATCCTGCTGACCGCTTTCTTTACGCCCCTCGTGGTGCTGGCCGGCTGGCAGGTGATCGAGAAACGCGTCGCGCAATACATGGCATCCTTCCTGATCATGTCCGGCATCATGATCGGCGTGTTCGCCGCGCTCGACTCCATCCTGTTCTACGTGTTCTGGGAAGCCATGCTGATCCCGATGTTCCTGATCATCGGCATATGGGGCGGGAAGAACCGCGTGTACGCGGCGGTCAAGTTCTTCCTCTATACCCTGCTCGGTTCGCTGCTGATGCTGGTGGCGCTGATCTACCTGTACAACCAGTCCGGCGGCAGCTTCGCGATTCTCGATTTCCACAAGGTCGAGCTCCCGATGACGGCGCAGATCCTGATCTTCGTCGCATTCTTTTTCGCCTTCGCGGTGAAAGTGCCGATGTTCCCGGTGCATACCTGGTTGCCGGATGCGCACGTCGAAGCGCCCACGGGCGGCTCGGTGGTGCTGGCGGCGATCATGCTGAAGGTCGGCGCGTACGGCTTCCTGCGCTTCTCCATGCCGATCACGCCGGATGCCAGCCATTATCTGTCCGGTGTGATGATCGCGCTGTCGCTGATCGCGGTGGTGTATATTGGCCTGGTCGCGTTGATGCAGACGGACATGAAGAAACTGGTGGCCTATTCCTCGATTTCGCACATGGGCTTCGTCACGCTAGGTTTTTTCATCTTCAACGCCTACGGCATGGAGGGCGCGCTGCTGCAAATGATCTCGCACGGCTTCGTGTCCGGCGCGCTGTTCCTGTGCATCGGCGTGCTGTATGACCGCATGCATTCGCGCAACATCGCCGATTACGGCGGCGTGGCCAACACCATGCCGGTATTCGCCGCATTCTTCATGCTGTTCGCGATGGCCAATGTCGGCTTGCCCGGCACCAGCGGTTTCGTCGGCGAATTCATGGTGATCCTCGGCGCGGTGAAGGTGAATTTCTGGTACGCCTTCGCCGCCGCGACCACGCTGATTTTCGGCGCGGCCTACACGCTGTGGATGTACAAGCGCGTGATCTTCGGCGCGGTGGCGAATCACCATGTCGCCGAACTCACCGACCTGACGCTGCGCGAGAAGGTGATCTTCGCAATTCTGGCGGTTACCGTGCTTGGCATGGGGCTGTATCCCCTGCCGTTCAGCGAAATCATGCACGTGTCGGTGAATGACCTGCTGGTGCATGTGGCGCGTTCCAAACTGCCGTTGTAAGCCGTAGGGGTCATTCATGAATTGCCCAGCCAGCCCCGTATTTTTGCAGCAGATTTTGGGGTGTATATGGATTTGATGACTAATTTGATGCCAGCCGGCGCAGAAATTTTTATGCTGGTCATGGCGTGTGTGATCCTGATTGCGGATTTGCTGATCAAGCAAAGCGGCAGGCTGGTCACCTACCTGCTGGTGCAGCTCACCCTGCTGGGCTGTGCGCTGATTACCGTCGGCACGCACGAGAACGGCGTGGTCTATGCCTTCCACGGCATGTTCGTGGACGATCTGATGTCCGACGTGCTGAAGCTGCTGACCTATCTGGCGGTATCGATGATGCTGATATATTCGCGCCAGTATCTCACCGTGCGCGGCCTGTTCAGCGGAGAATTCATGGTGCTGGCCATGTTCGCCACGCTCGGCATGATGGTGATGATCTCCGCCAACCATTTCCTCACCCTGTACCTCGGCCTGGAAGTGCTCTCGCTGAGCCTGTATGCGATGGTCGCGTTGCAGCGTGATTCCGCCGTCGCCACCGAAGCCGCGATGAAATACTTTATTCTCGGCGCGCTGGCTTCCGGCCTGTTGCTGTACGGCATGTCCATGCTGTACGGCGCGACCGGCTCGCTGGAGCTGGGCGCAGTATCAAGCGCAATCAAGTCGGGTGCAGCGGACAAGGATCTGCTGGTGTTCGGCCTGGTGTTCGTGGTCTCCGGCCTGGCTTTCAAGCTCGGCGCAGTGCCGTTCCACATGTGGGTGCCGGACGTGTATCACGGCGCGCCCACCGCGATGACCATGCTGATCGGCTCGGCGCCCAAACTCGCCGCCTTTGCCTTCGTTGCGCGCATCCTGGTCGAAGGGCTGCAACCGCTGGTGCAGCACTGGTCGGGCATGTTGATCATCCTTGCCATCGGCTCGATGGCGCTCGGCAACATTACCGCGATCGCGCAGACCAACCTCAAGCGCATGTTTGCCTACTCCACCATCGCGCATATGGGCTTCATGCTGCTCGGCCTGCTCAGCGGTGACATCGAAGGCTACGGCGCCGCAATGTTCTACACGGTGATTTATGTGCTGATGTCGCTCGGTGCGTTCGGCATAATCATGTTGCTGTCGCGTGAAGGCTTCGAGGCCGACACCCTCAACGATTTCAAGGGCCTCAACCAGCGCAGCCCGTGGCTCGCCTTCATGATGCTGCTGCTGATGTTTTCCATGGCTGGCGTGCCCCCTACCGTCGGTTTTTATGCAAAATTCTCGGTGCTGAATGCCGTGGTGCAGGCGGGGCACATCTGGTTGGCCGTCATCGCGGTATTGTTCTCGCTGATCGGTGCGTTCTACTACCTGCGCATCGTCAAACTGATGTATTTTGACGCGCCGGAAAGCCACGCGCCGATTGAAGTCAACTCGGATTCCGCGTTTCTGTTGAGTGTGAACAGCCTGGGCGTGCTGTTGCTCGGCCTGTTGCCCGGCACGCTGATGTCGGTTTGTGCCGTGTCGGTGCAGCAATCGTTGTTGCTGCATTAAACCAGCCCGTGATCATGGACACCCAAAAACTCCCGCCTTGTGCGGGAGTTTTTGTCTGTGTTCCTGAATTACGTGGCAAAATGTAACCGTTTGAAAACCGCGAGGTGTCGAGATGGAAGCCTATTGGATCTGGTGGTTGGTGGCGCTGGCGCTGGTGATCGCCGAAATGGCCAGCGGCACGTTTTACCTGATCGCTGTTGCATTCGGGCTGGCGGTTGCAGGCATCGCAGCGTATATGGGGGTGAGTTGGAGCGGGCAGGCCGTCGTTGCGGCAGTGCTGTGTTCGGCGAGCGTGGCCGGTATCTATCGCTGGAATAAACAGCACGCCCGCCCGCATGAAAACGTCAACTTTGCCAATGATATCGGCCAGAGCGTGCACGTCGTAAGCTGGTCGGATGAACGCCATGCCCGTGTCAGCTATCGCGGCGCAGAATGGGATGCCGAGCTGGCGGGTAAAGCCGCGACGGACGCACCCCGGCAGGCATGGCGCATCAAGGAAATCGTCGGGACTCGTTTGATCATCGAGTAGCTTAGTCACTGAGCGGAGGAAAAATATGGATATGTTCGTCATCGGATTAGGAATTTTTGCGGTCATTCTGGCCTTTCAGTCGATCAAGATCGTGCCGCAGCAAAACGCGTGGGTGATCGAGCGGTTCGGCAAATACAACAGGACGCTGGAACCCGGCCTGAGCATCGTCATTCCGTTCATGGATCGCGTTGCCTACCGCCACCGCCTGACCGAGTTTCCCATCGACATTGCACCGCAGGTCTGCATCACGCGCGACAACACCCAAGTGCAAGTGGACGGCGTACTGTATTACCAGATCACCGATGCCGCGCGCGCCAGCTATGGCACGTCGAATTACCTCGCCGCCATCACCATGCTCGCGCAGACTGCGCTGCGCTCGGAATGCGGCAAGCGCGATCTCGACAAATTACTGGAAGACCGCGATGCGATCAACCGCACGGTGGTATTCGCACTCGATGAAGCCAGCCCGAACTGGGGAGTAAAGGTGCTGCGCTATGAAATCAAAGACATCACCCCGCCCGCACAAGTGCTCGCCTCGATGCAGAAACAGATCACCGCCGAGCGCGAAAAGCGCGCGCTGATTGCACAATCGGAAGGCAAGAAACAGGAAGAAATCAACCTCGCCGAAGGCAAGATGACCGCTTCGATTCGCGAGTCGGAAGGCACCCGGCAAGCCGCCATCAACAATGCCCAGGGCGAGGCTGAAGCCTTGCTGCTGGTCGCCAACGCCACCGCCGAATCGATAAAAGTGGTCGCCGGCGCGATTCAAAGCGAAGGCGGCTTGGTCGCCGTCAATCTCAAAGTAGCCGAAAGATTCGTCGATGCCTTCGGCAACATCGCGAAGCAGGGCAACACGATGATTCTGCCCGGTAACGCCGCCGACATCGCCGGCCTGGTCGCCACCGCGATGCAGGTGGTAAAGAAGAGCTGATATTTTATGATGTTCGTTTATAAGATCAAGGATGCGAAATGATTTCGACTGATTTGCCAGGTGACGATATTCAGCAAGAAGAGTTGATGTTTCCCGGTTTTGTCTTCACCCGGCCGGAGGGGATTATTATTGACCTGCGCGCGTTGATGCTGGTGGAAGGCGGCTTTGAGCTTTTCGTTGACCGCTTGTTTGCCGGAGGGATGCGGTTTTCCGGCTTGGACTATGCCGCTTTCCTCAAGCTGATTTATGACGCCGACTGGCTGGAGGCGATGCAGGGCAAATACACCGAGGCGAAGATCGCCACGAAAATTACCCGGTTTTCGCCGCAGCGCCAGGCGCTTTACCGCGCAGTGAAGCTGCTTGAGGGCGGGAATCGAGCCGAATATGTTTTTGAGCCAGTCAGCCTTGAGGAGGCTTATGAAGAACCGGTTTATGGCGATCCGGGCGAAGACGGCATTCGACCGGTTACCGGATATCTGAGCAAAACCAGGCAGGTGCCGACAAGGCTGGATTTTGATGAGTTTGTCGCCGACATGTGGCTGAAGGAGGTGAAATTCGGAATCGACGCGGACGTCGTGCGCCAGGCCATCGCAAGCGGCGCGTCTGCGCGCGTAACGATCGCCCGGCATCTTGAGCCCACGGCGGGGCGCGACGCGGAAATTCTGGAGATATGCCCCGATTTGCGCCGCGATAATTCCCCGAAAATTTTGCGGGATGGCAAGGCGGATTTGAAGATGTTCAAGAATCGTTTTCCGCAAATCGCCAAAGGGAAACGCCTGCTCAAGAAAGTCCCGAGAGTGCTGGGCAAACCGGGGTACAAGGTGGCGGGTGATGTCATTGAGCCCAAAATACCGAAAGATGTGGACTTGCATGCGCTGGCGGCGGCGGGGACAACTGTGGAGCATGCGGCCGATGGCGAATATATCGTGGCCGCGCTGGACGGTTTTATCATACACGACGCGCAATCGAACAGTATTTCGGTCACCGAAAAAATTGAAACCTCAGGGGGTATCAGCGCGAAGACGACCGGCGACCTGGTGCTGGGTGTAGACGAATTCATCGAGCATGGTGAGGTGCAGGAAGGCCGCGGGGTGAAGGGCAAGCACATGACCTTTCTCTCCGATGTGTTCGGCAACGTGATTTCGCAAGACGGCAATATCCGCATTGAGGGGAATTTGTCCGGCGGCCGCGCGGAATCGCATGGCGGGAATATCACCCTGTGTGCGCATGTTTCACGCGCCATGGTTCGCGCCCGCGAAGGGGAGGTGACGGTTCATTATTGCGAGCACAGCACGATCGTCGGCAGGGTTGTCCGCGTCGAGCATGCGGTAAATTGTGAGATTGTCGCCGATGAAGTGCACGCCGATGTTGTCGAGGGGTGCATGATTGCGGCCGAGAAGATCAAAATCACCTCCGCCGATGAGCGCAGGGGCAGGGAGACGCTGGTGACAGTGCTGATCCCCGACTTGTCGGTGTTCGATCAGAGCATCGCAGCATTGCAAAAGAAGATCGCCGAGGCGCAGGCAAGCAGCAAAGCCAAGGTGCTGGAAGCCGAGGCGCTGAAATCGGACCAGGAGTTCACGAAATATCTGGGGTTGCATGAAAGGATCAAAAGCGGCGCAATCAAGCTGACGGCAGAGCAGGCCGGCAACTGGCGGAAACTGGTGGAAAAAAACGCCAAGGCGGCCAATCAGCTGGCGAAGCTCAACGCGGAAATCAGCGCGCTTGACCTTGCCGCCAAGGGATTCGGGGATGAACTGGCTTGTGCGATGCGCGACCGCGATGCAATGGGGGGCGACATCTCCTGCGTCATCGATAAAGTTATCGGTCAAACCACCGTGCAGACAATGAAATCCACTAACGGTGCGGATATGATTATCAACATGCCGGGTAGCGACATCAAGGGTACCTTGCAGAAAGTGGATAGCCAGAAGGCGCGGATTTTTTCGGATGATTCGGGCCCGGTCGACTGGAAATTCAAGCAATGATCCCGCGATTCCTTGCTGAAAACGGCGATTATCGAGCTTTACATAATTCATGACGATTCCGTGCTTTACCGTAGGGCGGGCGTAGCCCGACCTACGAGGTACGGAGATCATGTCTTCAATTATGTAATTCTCAATAGCCACGGATTGCCACAGATTGCCACAGACAAAACAATGTGTTTCCGGAAATCCATAATTCACGGGGAAGGTGTGCCGGGTGAGAAAAGCAACTCATGGGTGATCCGTGTACATCAGTGTTAATCCGTGGCTGAACTACTTTTCATATTGAGCAGGGAATTGCCGTGGATTTGAAAGAAACCCGCCTGGATACGGCCCTGATGTACGACGGCAGTTTCATCAAGGTGCGCAAGGATCATGCGCGCCTGCCGGACGGCCAGGTGCACACCCGCGAATACATCGTCCATCCCGGTGCGGTCGCGGTGCTGGCGTTGCTGGATAACGGCAAGCTGGTGATGGAGCGCCAGTACCGCTACGCGCCGCAGCGCGAGTTCATCGAAATCCCGGCAGGCAAGATCGACCCCAGCGAGGATATCCTGCGCACGGCACAGCGCGAACTGCTGGAAGAAACCGGTTATGTTGCCTCTGAGTGGACGCATCTTGCTACCACCTGGCCGTGCATCGGCTATGCCGACGAACACATCGAGTATTTTCTGGCGCGCGGCCTCGCCCACCAGGGCCGCCAACTCGACGACGGCGAATTCCTCGAGGTGTTCGAGCTGTCCCTGCCGGAGGCGATAGAGTGGATCAGGCAAGGGAAAATCAACGACAGCAAAACCATCGTCGGCCTGTTCTGGCTGGAGAAGCATCTTGACGGCTGGCGCTAACACTCAAGCCATAAAATGGCAGTTTAACCACGAAGAACACGAAGTACGCGAAGAGAAACAGAAGGCCCTGTCGAGAATGCCGATTGTCCTATGAACCTAAAAACCGCAGTTAGCCACAGATTTACACGGACACACACGGATAAAGATACATTGCGGGGTGTTGGCATTTAACCCAATTGGTGCAGGTAATAGTTGATGCAACCCATTGTTCATCGGTGTCAATCCGTGTTCATCCGTGGCTCAGTTGCGTTTTTCAGGATGAATAATCTTCGTGTGCTTAGTGGTGAGTTTCTCAGGTTAAACGCACTATTCTGGTGCAAAGCTGCGGCGTGCCGGCGATAAAGCGCACCAACTTCTCTTGCGCAAGGCGATTTCAGGTTGACGTATTCCTACTTTGCTTTTAATTATCAGTTAGTTGGCGTTGTGGAACGTATCTTGCATATCCTATGCGGTACACACCAAGGAGAGAAGCATGGAAAACCTGAAATACGGCAATGACGTCCTGTTTGTGCTGCTCGGCGCGATCATGGTATTGGCGATGCACGCGGGCTTCGCTTTTCTGGAACTCGGCACGGTGCGCAAGAAAAACCAGGTAAATGCGCTGGTCAAAATCCTGGCCGACTTCGCGGTTTCCACGCTGGCGTATTTCTTCATCGGCTACGGCCTCGCTTACGGCGTGCATTTTTTCACCGGCGCGGAGCAGCTGGCGCAAAAGAGCGGCTATGACCTGGTGAAATTTTTTTTCCTGCTGACCTTCGCGGCCGCGATTCCCGCGATCGTTTCCGGCGGAATCGCCGAGCGTGCGCGCTTCAACCCGCAACTGGCCGCCACTTTCGTGCTGGTCGGTTTTGTCTATCCGATCTTCGAGGGCATCGCGTGGAATGGCCGCTTCGGCGTGCAGGACTGGCTGACCGCATCGTTCGGCGCGCCGTTCCACGATTTCGCCGGTTCGGTGGTGGTGCATGCGGTGGGCGGCTGGATCGCGCTGGCGGCGGTGCTGCTGCTCGGCGCGCGGCGCGGGCGCTACAGCAAGGAAGGGCGCATCGCCGCGCATCCGCCCTCCAGCATCCCGTTCCTCGCGTTGGGCGCGTGGATACTCACGGTGGGATGGTTCGGTTTCAACGTGATGTCGGCGCAGGAAATCACCAAGATCAGCGGCCTGGTCGCGGTCAATTCGCTGATGGCGATGGTGGGCGGCACGCTGGCCGCGCTATGGGCGGGCAAAAACGATCCCGGCTTCGTGCATAACGGCCCGCTGGCCGGGCTGGTGGCGATCTGCGCCGGTTCCGACCTGATGCACCCGATCGGCGCGTTGCTGGTCGGCGGTGTAGCGGGCGGGTTGTTCGTGGTGATGTTCACGCTGACGCAAAACCGCTGGAAGATCGACGACGTGCTCGGCGTATGGGCGCTGCACGGCCTGTGCGGCGCATGGGGCGGGATCGCCGCCGGGATCTTCGGCCTCAAGGCATTCGGCGGCATCGGCGGTGTCAGCTTCATGGCGCAATTGTGCGGCACATTGCTCGGCGTGGGGATCGCCTTCGCGGGCGGCTATGCGGTGTACGGCGTGCTGAAAAAGCTGGTCGGCATCCGGCTGGATGCGGAAGAAGAATTCAACGGCGCCGACTTGAGCATCCACCGAATTTCTGCGACGCCGGAAAGAGAATCGGGCTGGTGAAGTTATGATTGTCGTTTCGTGCCAATAAGGTATTTATCCTAAAAACCGCAGTTAGCCACAGATTTACACGGATAAACACGGATAAAACATTGCACTACGATGGGTTGGCATTTCACCCGAACGGTATTGGAATGAGCAGAGACAACTCATTGTTCATCTGTGTAAATCCGTGTTCATCCGTGGCTCAACTGCGTTTTCTAGGTTTATAGCCCCCGTGTTCACCAAACGGGTTCCGCTCACAATATTCCGTGGCGGCATGCATATTTTCCGGCGCAGAGGCAGGAATCGCTGAGGCGTGCAGTCAGGGCGCGTGCTCGGCGCAGAAGGCGGCGAGCCTGACGAGCAGGCGCTCCAGCGCCAGGTTGGCGGCGCGCACGCCGCCATAGGCATCCTCGGTCGCGGTATTCTCGGTCTCGTCGAATTCCGCGCTGGCGATTACCCGCCGCGTGCCGATGTCGATCAGCTGCGCGTTGAGTGTGAACTGCACCCGGCTCGGATGCACGCTGAAATCCTGCTGTAGCCGGATGATTTCGGTATCCAGGCGCAGCGCGGCCGACACCGCGGAAGGTGATTGCACCACCGCGTGGAATGTCCCGGAGCGCTCCAGCGCTTGGGCAAGCAGCGGCGCAAGCATGCGCGCCGGCGTGTCCGCCCAGCGGTTGCGCGAGTACACCTCGAGCCCGTGCGCGTGGCGCACCCAGATCATCTGCGCGGTGTCGAAACCGGCGCGCGCGCGCGGCATGCCGACCGCAAGCACCAGATCGCGCTTCGGCGCAGCGGTACGAGTATTTGGGATGGATGCCGAGGGCGGGATCTGGGTCAACCCGGCCTCGAGCAGGTAGAGGTTGTCCGGCGGGGGCGGAGGCGGCAGCAGCGCCGAGCAGCCGCCGAGCAAGGTCATCGCGAGGGCGCAGGCGGCACGCCGCGCGCGCCAAACGAGGTGGTTCGATTTCATTGGCGGCTCCGTCATAAGTGTCATTCGCCCGGTCCGGGCGGCAAGTTGGGCCGGCCCTGCAGCAGCATGCCGGGATTGCGCTCCAATGTCTCGCTGAAGCGGCGTAGCGAGGCGGTGAGTTCGCGCAGCTCGGTGATCGTCTGGCGCGCTTCGGGCAGGGCTTCGGCGCGCACGCTCTCGACGGTGTTCGCGGTGCTCGATCCGGCACGCGCGGTTTCATTGGCCATTCGGTCGAACGCATCGGCACTGCGCTGGATGCGCTGGAGCAGCTGCGGCAGCTCGGCATTCGCGAGTGCGGTCAGCTGCTCGATGTTTTTCACGGTGCGCGAGGCGCGGGACAGTCCGGCATCGATTTCGCCGGCATGCGCCGCGAGCGTGCCCGACAGGCGCTCCAGGTTGACCAGCGTGCGGCGCAACGCGACGCGGTTTTCCTCGTCCAGCAGCGCGTTGATGCTCTCGCTGCTGCGGTTGAGGTTGGTGAGCAGCGCGGTGACTGCGGTATCCAGACGCAGCATCAGCGACGGCCCGCTGCGGATCACCGGGTATTTCTCGCCGGGGCCAGTCTCCAGCGGAGGCGAGTTGCGGCTGTCACCGGAAAGTTCGACATGGGCGATGCCGGTCAGTCCCTGCACCCGCAGCACCGCCACGGTGTCCTGCTTCACCGGCGTGCCGCGTTCGATGTCCAGGGTAAGCTGCACCTGCTCGGCGTTGCCCGGTGCGAGCGCGATGCGGCGCACGCCGCCGACCTGCACGCCGCGATAGCGTACCGGGGCATCCAGACTCAGGCCGGACACCGATTCGCTCATGTAGATCAAATAAGTGTCATAGGCCTTGCTGTAAGACTTGCCGCTGGAAAGCCACAGGATGCCGCCGATCAGCAGCGCGCCGAGTATCAGCACGAACGTCCCGACCACCGCGAAATTTACTTTTGATTCCATGCCTGCTCCCGTGCCGCTCGCCCGCGTGGGCCGTAGAAATATTCCCGTATCACCGGATGCTCCGAATGCGCCAGCTCCTGCATCGTGCCGTTGCCCAGGATACGCTCTTCGCCCAGCACAGCGATGCGATCTGCCGTACGCCACAGCAGGTCGAGGTCGTGGGTGACCATCATGATGGTGATTCCGAGCGCATCGCGCAACTGGTGCACCAGTTCGTCGATGCCGGCGGCACTCAAGGGGTCGAGGCCGGCGGTCGGTTCGTCCAGAAACAGCAGTTCCGGATCCAGCGCCAGCGCGCGCGCCAGCGCCGCGCGCTTGCGCATGCCGCCGGAAAGCTCGCTCGGATACTTCGCGCCGGCGTCGACCGGCAGGCCGGTGAGGGCGATCTTGAGGGCGGCGATCTCGTCGATCAGTTTCGCCCCGAGGCGGGTGTGCTCCTTGAGCACCATGGCGACATTCTCCGTCACGGTGAGCGAGCTGAACAGCGCGCCGCGCTCGAACATCATGCCCCAGCGGCGCCTGAGCGGCAGCGCCTGTTCGTCGGAAAGCCCGATTACTTCCTGATCGAACACACGGATCGAACCCGACACCGGCTGTTGCAGCATGATGATCTCGCGCAGCAGGGTCGATTTGCCGCAGCCGCTGCCGCCGACCAGCGCGAAAATCTCGCCGCGGCGCACCGATAGGCTCACGTCGCGGTGGACCACCGCGTTGCCGAAACGGGTGTTCAGGTCGCTAACCTCGATGACGTTGTCCGGAGTGGTCGTTGCAGTGGCATTCATGGCGGGATTCACAGTTTCAACCAGCTGAAGGCGATGGAGAACAGCGCGTCGGCCAGGATCACCAGGAAGATCGACTGCACCACGCTGATCGTGGTCTGCCGTCCGACGCTCTCGGCGCTGCCGCTTACCTGGAATCCCTGATAGCAGCCGACCAGCGCGATGATCACCGCGAACACCGGGGCTTTGCCGATGCCGATCAGGAACGACGTCAGGCTAACCGCGTCGTCGAGACGGTCGATGAAAGTGGAGAAGCTGACATCGAGCTGTGCGCGCGCCATGACCATGCCGCCGAGCACGCCCATGATGTCGGTGTAGACGGTGAGCAACGGCAGCGCAATCACCAGCGCGATCACCTTGGGCAGCACCAGCAGATCGAGCGGTCCGATGCCGATGGTGCGCAGCGCATCGATCTCCTCGGTGACCTTCATGGTGCCGATCTGTGCCGCATAGGCCGAACCGGAGCGGCCGGCGACGATGATGGCGGTGATCAGCGGCGAGAGTTCGCGCACCATCGACAGCCCGACCAGATCGACGATGTAGATGTTGGCGCCGACGCGCCGCAACTGCTCCGCTCCCTGGTAGGCGATGACGATACCGAGCAGGAAGGAGAGCAACCCGGTGATCGGCAGCGCTGCGACGCCGGCGGTTTGCAGGTTGTACAGGATGGATCGCCAGCGGATGCGCCGTGGCTGCATCAGCGAGCGCATTAGTGTGGTCGCGCTGGCACCGAGGAAGGACAGCAATCCGAGCGCACCGAGCAGCCCTTCCCATGCGTTGCTGCCGAAACGGGTCAGCATGCCGGGCGCGGGCGGCGGCGCGATGGCAGGTTGTGCCGTGCGCGCGGTGATCAGGCGCAGCAGCGCGTCGAATTCCGGTCGCAGGCCGGTGAAGCGCACGCTGCACCCGCCCAGCTCCAGGTCGCGCCGGATGCGATGCAACAGCCATGCGCCCGAGATGTCCAGCGCGGTGACGGCTTGCGCATCGATGAGCAACTCGCCCTCGACCGGTAGCGCCAGTGCTCCCAGACATGCCTCGATCCGGACTTCGGTCTGCGCCGCCGAGCGCAGCAGCCACGCGCCCTCGCAGCGCAGTTCGCGCGGCGTCGCTCCGGGACGGATATCCGCAGCTGCCTGCGTTGTGGCGTGGCGTGGCGTGGTCGCTACGTTCATCTGTCCTGTCGACACCGGGTTGAGCGCGGGATTGTGATGCGGGGCAACCAGATGAACTCATTGTTTCGTCCGGTGCATCGTCTGTCGAATGCTATGACGCTACGTGTTGGCTGTCAAATGGATGCGAGCGGGGAAGCATACGAGCCGAGTCCGGTTTGGCAGGCGGGTAAATCTGCCGTAGCGGAGGAGGAGTGGTCTCGGCAAATCCCGGTGCCTGGTTCGGATCAAGCAGGCGAGTGGCGGGCTTTGCTGGCACCGCCTGGACACAGCCGCAATGACAGGGTGGCAGCCAGCACTCCCAGCATGAGACCGGCCAGCACATCCACCGCCACATGCTGGCGTGTGGCCAGAGTGGAATAGACGATGGCGATGCACCACGTCCAATTGCAGATGAGTATCCACAGCGGCGCGCCAAAGCGGCGCAGCAGGTGATTTAACCAGATACCCGAAAAAACGGCGGTGGCAACGTGCAGCGAAGGGCAGGCATTGCCCGAGGCATCCATGCTTTTAAGGAACTCCACATCGGGGTACTGGGCCCAGTCGATATCGGCTGCGGGCACTGCCGTGGGCCAGAAGTAGAAGACGATCAGCCCGGCAAGGCAGGTCCCGGCCATGGCCAACCCATAGCCATACAGCTCGCGCCGCGTCGCCAGCAATGCCGGGGGCAGGGAAACATAGACCCACAGCGATATGTACATGGACATGGCCATGGGCTGAAAACCGACCAGATGATCCAGCCAGATGACCGGCATTACCGTGGTCGGGTAGGCCGGGGCTTTGAGCAGATAGAAGTAAGCACCGAAAAACAGGCTGATGAAAAGCATCGTACCGATACTTTTCAGATGCATATGCATGGGTATGACCGCTGCAGCCTGACGGTACCAGGGCGTCTGCTGGCTGCTTTCGTTCAAGACTGGTTCTCCATGGGCAGGCGGCTGGTCATGACAGGGCGTGACGCAAGGTGACCAAGCGCAGATTGGCTGCGCTGGCTGCGGCCAGCACGGCGGGGAGCACTTCGAGAATAACCGGGATGCCGCCGGGTGTGCGCGCCGCGTTGCCATCGTGCAGCAGTAAAATCGCGCCCGCCCGCAGGCCGCGCAACAGCTTGTTTTTAACGCGTTCGCCGTCGCCGATCCGGGTGTCGAAACCGCGTGCCGACCAGCTGGCAAGCCGCAGCCCCAGTCGCGTTAGGACCGGGTCGAGAAAAGGGTTGCGCAAGCCGGCTGGGGCGCGAAAAAATAGAGGGTGCTGGCCGGTAATCTTGGTGAGCGTGTCCTGGGCGGCCTGCAATTCACGCGTGATGCCGGAACGACCCAGCAGTGAAAAATGATGGCGGTGATGCTGGCTGTGGTTTTCCACGGCATGGCCGCGGCGCAGGATTTCGCGGCACAGGTCCGGGTGGCGCGCGGCTTTTTCGCCGATGCAGAAAAAGGTCGCCTGGGCAGCGTAACGGTCCAGCAATTCCAGCACCTGCGGGGTGACGACGGGGTCTGGGCCGTCGTCGATGGTCAGGGCGATTTCATTTCTGGCCGTGGCGGCGACAGGCAGCCGCGTCCAGTTCGATCCCAGCCAGTGGCTGCGCGGCCACAGTCCGAGCAGCACGAGCAGGGCGTGATTAGCCAGCAAGGCGCCCAGCGCCCAGCGCCATTGCGCGGGTGCGGCGATCACCGCCACCAGGGCCAGCACATGCAGCACGAGGGTTGCGCGGATCAGCAGCGTCGGTTGCCAGCGTGCGCTACGCATGGGCTTTGCCGTGGGGGTTTCTGGCGAAAATCGCCGCATAAATCAGCGCCAGGATGACGCCCGGCGCCACGGTGACACCCATGGCCTGCAATATCGACAAGTTGGAAAACGCCAGCACGCCAAAACCTGTGACGGTAGTGAGGTTGGCGAACAGCATCGAGGCCAGCGTGCGCGGCGAGATGGGTTCGTAAATCTGTTTGGCCTCAGCCATTGTCCCCTCTCCCGCTCGCGGGATAACCAGCGACTTGGCTGCGGCCTTTGGCAGCCTAGTCGAATGGCTAGTTGTTTCATTTAGAGGGTTGGGGAGAGGGTAATTAGTTCGATCAAAAAACAGCGCGTAATTGGAGCCCACCGCGACCACCAGCAGCAAGCCCACCAGATGCAGAATAATCAGTTGCTGGCCAAGCAGAGCCAACCCCGCCGTGACGGTGATGACCGCGGCCACCAGCGGCGCGACGATGCGCAGCACGCGCATGGGCGAGCGAAAAACCCACAGCAGCAGGCCGATAAGGGCGACCAACCCGCCCAGCGACAACAGGATGACTTCGTGCAGATAGCCGGAATACAGGTTGTCTGACTCGGCTTTCATATCCATAAACAGCACATCGGGCGTGGCGTTCAGCGCGGCACGGATGCGGTTGGCGTCGATGCCGGCGCCCTCGGGGGCGGTAAGCGGCAACAAGGCAGCCCAGTGGCGGTCTTGCCGGATGAGCAATGCATCTACCGCCATAGCCATCGAGGTCTGCTCAAGATCGGACGCTTGCAGCAGGGGCTGGCTGCGTGCGGCTGCGACATCGGCAAGAAACGGCGCAAACCGTTGTGCTTGCACCGGCAAGCCCTGAACCGCTTGTTTCAGCCGCGTTTCCAGCAAGGCGGATGCGGGCAAGCTGGCCTGGCGGGCGCGCTGGGTCGCGGTGCTGGGAAGATAACGGCTGGGGCTTTCAAATCCGGCGAGCTCGCCCTGATCGACTTGCGTTTGCAGCACCGTGGAAACCTGTTCGGCAGACTGTAATACGGATTCCCGGCTCGCACCGGATACCACCACCAGATAACGCACATCAGGCGCGCCCATGTCGGCGCGCAGGCTGGCATCCAGTTCCAGATCGGCCTGCGAGACCGGGCTTAATGAGGAGATCTTGTCATTCCACAAGCTGGCGCGGTGCTGGACGAGAACGGCGCAGGCCGCCAGCAGCAGGATCGCGGCCGCCCAGCGCAATGCGGCGGCGCGCTGTACCAGGCGGGACAGGACCAGGCCGATAGCCGATGCATCGCGGATGCGAAAGTTCGCCGGCAGCAGATGAGGCAAGACGAAGCGGGTCACCGTTGCGGCGGCGATCAGGCCGGCAATCGAATACAGGCCGAGTTGCGCCAGCCCCGGAAAGCCGGACAGCAGCAGTGCGGCAAAGCCGAATATCGAGGTCAGCACGCCGAGGCGGATGGTGGGCCAGAAGCGTTTGATCCAGTCCTGCCGGTCTGCCCCGCGCTTATCGGGTTCACTCTGGTCAGATTGCACAAACAGGTAGACTGAATAATCCACCGCCTCGCCGATCAGAGCGGTGCCGAATCCCAGGGTGATGCCATGCACCTCCCCAAAGCCCAGGCTGACTGCGGCGATGCCGGCCAGCGCGCCGCTGATGACGGGCAAAAAACCCAATCCCAGCGCGGTGAAGGAACGATAGACCAGCAATAACAGCGTCGCGATCAGCGCGATGCCGATAATCGACAGGCGGGTGACCTGGCTTTTGATGGTGTCGCGCGACGTCACCGAAAACACACCTGGGCCGGTCATCACCAGATCAAAACAAGCGCCTTTCACGTTTGCTCCCTCGCCCGCTTGCGGGAGAGGGTTGGGGAGAGGGCAGCCCTTTTGGAGAGAGTTGTGGGAGAGAGAAACAGCCGCTTCAAACGCCTGCCGGATGGCGGACATGGCGCGTTGCTGGGCGTCGGTATCGGAGCCCGACGCGTGCGTTTGTATCAGCATCAGGGCGCGCGCGCCGTCGCGCGATGCCCATGTGCCATCGACCATCTGCGGGCGGCTGCCGTTGTTGAGCTGGCCGAGCAATTGCACCATTTCGCCGGTCGGATCGCGCGGTAGCAGCGATTTGACCAGTAGCCCGGCAGGCGAGGCAAGCAGGTCGATGCTGTCGCTCAGCGCGGCATGCAGGCCGTCTGCGCTGAAGCGTTCAGGCGTGACTGCGGGGCTGAGCAGGTAGCGATTGTCGAACAGAAAAGCACGGTCGCGTTCGGCGCTGACGGGCTCGCCGTTGTTGACGCTGACGAAGGCGGGATCGGCACGCAGGTGCCGGGCGATTTGTTTGGAAAGCTTGGCGCGGGCGGGCGCATCGGCGCCTTCGATACCCACCAGAATCAGACGCGAGGCCAGGCCGTCAGTGATCTGCTCGAGGAGCAGCCGCTGTGCCGGCGTGGGGCTGCGCGGCAAAAATGCCGATAAATCGGTGGTGAACTGGCTGCGGCTGATGATGATGGCGCAGGCAAGGATAAACGCCAGCCACAAGACGATCGAAGTCCGGGCTATCGCTGTCCGGCCGCGCCGCGCTGGGGCTGGTTTCACGGTGCGGCCAGCTTTTCGATGAGCATCAGCGAACTGTCGCCGTCGGCCTGGGTGATTTCGATGCTGCGCACTGCGTCGCGCGCCCCGGCGATGCGGATGCGCTTGATCACGGCCTGCATTTTTTCATCTGTCGGCAGCAGTTGCAGAGTCCAGTGTTCGGAAGTGCCGTCCAGGCTCAGCCGGTAGTTGCGTTCCAGCGCCTTGCGGTCGCCCGCCAGGGTGCCGCGGATGCTGTCGATGAAAGCCGCCAGTTCCGGGTAGTCCTGCAATTGCAATCGATGCTTCTGGCGGCCGCGCTCGATCATCAGCGTGCCGCCATCCACCGTCATGGATTCGGCCTTGGGTTTGAGGGTGCGCTTTTCCAGATGGTCGGGTGCGCTGTAGAACAACTCGCCTGAGGATTCCACCGGTTTGTCGAGCATGGCGATGAATTTCTTTTCGACAAAGCTGGCATGGTCGGATTGGGTCTGCGCCAGGCCATGCATGAGCTGGTCAATATCCCAGTCGGCGGCGTGGCTGATGGCAGGCGCCAGCGCCAATGCAACGAGCATGTGCCGTATATAGCACAGTGCAAAAAGTAGGTGCGAATTTATTCGCACCAACAATGGGTTGCGTGCGAATAAATTCGCACCTACAAAACCGCCAACGGTTTTTTTCAGGATCATGATTTTGGAGGGATTGCAGCGGGTGCGGGTTGCCAGAAATCGAAAAAATTAAACCAGTTATACGGCGCCTTGCGGCAGTACTGATCCAGCAGCGCGGCGTAGCGGGCGATGGCCGCCTGCACGGCGGCATCGCGCTGGCCGCGCGCAACGGCGGAAAAATCCGCCAGGGGTTCAAAATGGATGGCGTAGCGGTTGCCGCCCAGATACAGCCCGGTCATGAATACCACCGGCCGCTGCAGCAATGCGGCCATGCGGAACGGCCCGCCGGGCAAGTTCGCGTCTGCGCCGAGGATTTGCACCGGGTACAGGGTGTCGTTGCCGGGGGTGCGATCGACCAGCATGCCGACGACACCGCCGTCATCCAGGCGCTCGCGTACTTTGAGCATGGAATCGATGTGCCCCAGGCCGATGATATCCTGCACCGCCTCCGGATTGATCGCGGCCAGCATGGCGTTGATCTTTTGCGCGTTATCCTCGTGCATCAGCATGGCGACGCGCAAATCCTGGTGTTTCCGGCCAATCGCGCGGATCACTTCGAAGCTGCCGAGGTGCGCACCCATCAGGAACAGGCCCTTGCCGCCGGCAAGCAGGCGATGCAGCATGTCTTCGCCATGCACTTCAAAATCGAACAAATCAAAGCGGCGGTTGACCAGATAGACACGGTCATGGATGGTGGCGGCAAAGGTGAAAAAATGCCGGTACAGGTCGCGCCAGCGCGCAGGACGACCTAACGCCCGCCCGAGATAATCGCTGGAGGCGCGGCGGCTGGCCGGTGCAAACAACAGAAAATAAGCGGCGATCAGATGCAGCACGCCGCGCGCCGCGCGCCGTCCCAGGCGCAGCGAAATCCAGGTCATGACGCGCAACATCAACATGTTGCTGCGCTCCGGGGTATGCGCCCAGGCGGTGTGGCTGGCTGTCGGATGAGGTGTCATTTCACTTCAATTGGAAATGGAATCATACAGGCGATCCCGGTGCGATACTGCCGCTGGCGATTTTGCGTATCCCCGCCATGATATCGAAATGGATCGTGCCGCTGGTCGAGATGTTGTGCTGGATCAGCAGTTCGTCGCCGGGGCTCGCCGGGCTGAGAAACTTGACCGAGCTGATCTCGCACAGATCCAGTGCGATTCCAGGGGCAGCGGCGATGATTTGCAGCGCCATGTCCAGCAGCACGACGCCGGGGAGGATGGGGGTGCCGGGGAAATGCCCGGCAAAGGCGGGGTGATCCAGCGGAACAGTCCAGTGTGTGGCGTTATTCATGCGGATTTCCTTGTGCCTTGTGGCTTGCAGCGTTGCGGCTTGTTTGGAACAGCGCTTGCAATGCTGCGCGCGGCAGTTTTCCGGTGCGGTTGCGCGGCAGCGCATCCACAAACAGCAGGGGGCGCGGCAGGAATACCGGGTCTATATGTTCGCGCAGCGCCGCCAGCAACTGCGGCGCATCCAGCCCCGGAGCCACCACGCACGCGGCAAGCCGGGTGACATGGTCGGGGCTGGTTTCGTCGGGCATGTAAAAAGCGCCATCCACCACGCCGGGAATGGTGTTGAGCAGGTGGTCGAGGCTCGCCAGCGAATGCCGTTTGCCCGCGATATTGACCAGATCGGCGATGCGCCCGTGCAGTAAAAAATGCTCGCCGGTAAGCGGTTCGATCCTGTCGTTCATCGCGATCGGCGCCTCGATGTGGCCGCCGCACGCGCGCACGCGGTCGTCCTCCACAATCAATTTTATCCCCGGAAACAGCTGCCATGCTGCGCTTTGCGTGGGGCGGCGGGTAGCAATCTGGCCGGTTTCGGTGCTGCCATAGATTTCCGTTAGCGGCGCATTGCAGCGCGCCTCGATGTCTTGCGCGAGTTGGGCAGACAGCGGTGCGGTGGCGGATACCACCAATGCGATCTCCGGCAGCGCCAGTCCCGCATCCAGCAAGGCGCGCAGATGTACGGGCGAGGACACCAGCACTCGCGGCGCGGGCACCGCCGCCAGTGCCTGGCAAATGTCGGCTGGGTAAAACGGCTGCGCATGGCTGAGCGCGTTGCCGCTGTGCCAGGCCATCAGTAACGTGGACTCAAACCCGTACATATGTTGCGGCGGCACGGTGCCAATCAGGGTGCAGTTGTGCGGCAGCCCCAGGCGGAATGCCTCGGCCTGCACGCTGCCGACCAGTGCACCCCAGGTTTTGGGATGCGGTTGCGGGGTGCCGGTCGAGCCTGAAGTGAAGACCACCGCGATGCGCTGCTGGCTGTCAATTTGCGGAATGGCAAAGGTGCCCGGTGGGCTGATGCCTATGACCGGGTAGCGCAGCCGGGGCAGATCCACCGTGCATGGGTCGCTATCCGTCAGACAAAACACATCCGGCGCAAACACCTTGACCTGGCGCACCACTTCCGCTGTGTGGGCAGACGGCAGCAGGCTGACTTTACCGGACACGATGGCGGCCGCCAGACCCACGCTGAAACGGTAACGATCGCCGCATAGATTCAGCAAATGGCTCCCCGCAGGAAGCTGGGCGGCAAGCTCGCCGACCTCGGCCAGGAACTGGCGCAGCGTGACGGCGCCATCGGCGCGCCAGGCGATGATGCTGTCCGGGTACACGTGTGATACCAGCGGCAGTGACGACATGATCAAGGCTGTAACACTAGCGCGGACGCGCCGGGGTGTTCCTGAACGCCCGCACCGCATCGAGGATGTGCGTATGCTGCATATCGGGCAGTACCCATCTGCGTACCCAATATTCGGCAATGAACATCAACGCGACCAAAGGCAGCGTCAGAAAATTGGCAAAGACCG
>JAUYGW010000055.1 GCA_030690245.1 Gallionella sp.
AGCAGGCCGTAGATGAGGGCTTTGCTCATTGTGAAAACCTTAAGTGCAAGCCACAGAGTACACAGAGAATCTGGCAACAGGATGATTTTTCTCTGTGAACTCTGTGCTCTCTGTGGCTAATTATTTCTGATTTCATGGCTATTCCTGCGGCAGATTGAACAGCGCGATGCGGCGCAGGCATTCGTCGCGCTGCGCCGCGCCGTTGCCTGCGGGCAATTCGCCATCCGGCAGGCGCAGCCCGTAACGCGAACCCTGCGCCTCGGCATCCAGCACCCAGCGCGTCATGCGCGCCAGTTTGGCTTCGTCGTCGCGGTCGGGCGCGTCGGCAATATCCAGCCACAATTCTTCGCCGACCTGCGCGGAAAACTGCTTGACCTGCAAGCCCCGTTCACGCGCAAACGCCTTCCAGTCAATGCGCGGCAGGGCATCGCCCGCCACATAGTTGCGCAACCCGCTGAAGTCGTCATCGCCGGCGATGCTGCGCTTGCCTGCGCCGTCCGGCGCGTCGCCTAACGGCAATGGAGCGCCGGGCATGGGCCTGGGATAAACCAGGCAGCGCGTGTCGAAATGCAGGTACGACCACGCATGGAACAGGCCGAGCGGGAATTCGGTATGCAGCGTCAATTGGCCCAGAGTCAGCCAGCCGCGCTTTGTGGCAGGCACCGGGAACGCAACTTCGCTGTTCTGCCGGGCGGGTATATCGAAGCTGGTTTTATTGCCATCACCATCGCGCAGGCACAGCTGGTAGCGCGGCAATTTGCCGTGATTATGGAAGTGCAGCGTAAATTGCGCGGTCCCGCCGCTGAACACGGCATCGGCATGGCCGGCGCGAATCTCCAGATGCGCGAGATTGCGAAAGGCATGCAGCATGGACATCACCGCCATCATCGCCAGCAGGAAGGTCAGCACGTAACCCAGACTCAGGTTGTAGTTGATGTCGCCGAGCAGCATCAGCACCAGCACGAAGGCCAGCGCCAGGCCTTGGCGGGTGGGCAGGATGAAGATGCGGCGTTGCGTCAGGGTGACGGCTCCGCGCTCTATCTTCGGGCGGAACAGCCAGGTGAAAAAACGGGTTTTGAGTGCGGTCAGCACAGATTAAAAGTAGCTGCGGCTATTTGCCAAATAGTTGGGCAATCAAGGCTTCTCGTGTCATGGCATGGTGCGCTGCCACATCGGCAAGAATTGCCGCGAGCGTGCCAATTCTTAACGGGTCATGCAATGGCACAGTGAGGTGATGTTCGTTAACCCGAAGCTCGCGTAGCGATTCGCTTGCCCCCTCGCCCGCTTGCGGGAGAGGGTTGGGGAGAGGGGCGGGTTGCAGGCTGGTCAGGCGCACATGGCTGCCGGTTTGCCGTGTTAGTTGATAGTCTAATTTTTCCAGCGCCTTGATAAGTTGGGTGCCGGATAGATTTCGCGGCAATTTCATACGGCGAGAACTTCCTCTCGGGTGAAATGCAGGCGGATAATTTGCGGTGCTTTTCCTTCTTCAAAGTGGCAATGCACCGCGTCGCGCACTTGCTGGTGCAAACTTGCCTCATCATCCGCTTCAGTGAAAATGGATTCGCCTAATGCGCGTGCCGTCAGTCCGCCTTCGGGTGCTTCTTCGACGATAAATAGTATCTCGTTCATGTTCATCCTTTCGAAAAGGAAACGCCGTGCATTCTAGCATTGCCCGAGATCATGGAATCGCGACCGCTTCGATCAACTCGCGCGCCAGCGTATCGCTGTTTTGCTTCTGGTATTCGCCGACCGCCTGCAGGCGGTGGCTGACCACGCCGGGCAAGACCGCCTGCACGTCCTCCGGGATGACCGCTTCGCGCTCGTCGAGCAATGCCCAGGCGCGCGCGGCGGAGAGCAGCGCCAGACCGGCGCGCGGGCTAAGGCCGTGGGTGTAGCGCGCCGCTTCGCGCGTATGGCGCAGGATGGCCTGAAGGTAGTCGAGCAGCGCGGGGGATACGAACACCTGCTTGACGCGCTGTTGCAGCGCCAGCAGTTCCGCGCTTTCCATTTGCGGGGTGAGGTGGGCGATAATCTCGCGCCGGTCCACGCCGGACAGCAGGCCGCGCTCCGCCTGCGCGTCGGGATAGCCCATCTGGATGCGCATCAGGAAGCGGTCCAGTTGCGATTCCGGCAGCGGGAAAGTGCCGATCTGATGCAGCGGGTTTTGCGTGGCGATGACGAAGAACGGTGCGGGCAACGCGCGCGTCGTGCCTTCGATGGTCACCTGCTGCTCTTCCATCGCTTCCAGCAGTGCGCTCTGCGCCTTGGGCGTGGCGCGGTTCACCTCGTCTGCGAGGATCATCTGCGCGAAAATCGGGCCGGGGTGGAACTCGAACATTCCACCTGTTGAATTGGGGGCGCCGGTCGAATCCGAACCGCCGCGCTGGTATACCGACACGCCGAGGATGTCGGCGGGCAGCAGGTCGCTGGTGAACTGGATGCGCCTGAACTGCAAATCCAGCGAGCGCGCCAGCACCTGCGCCAGCGTGGTCTTGCCGACGCCGGGCATGTCCTCGATGAGCAGATGGCCGCGCGCCAGCAGGCAGGCCAGCGCGAGGCGGATCTGCTGCGGCTTGCCGAGAATGATCTGTTCGGCCTGGCGGATGACGTTTTTCAGGGATTGGCTCATATAGATTATTTGTAGGGGCGTGATTCATCACGCCCTGAATTGATTGGGAGGGCGCGATAAATCGCGCCCCTACAGTTCAAAACAAAATCGCCGCGACCACTCTGCGGCCTTCCGCTACCAGGATGTTGTAGGTGCGGCATGCCGCCGGGGTGGTCATGCATTCCACGCCGATGCCGGCATCGGTCAGCGCGCGGTACAGGCGCGGGTGCGGGAAGCGTTGAAGCTCACCGGTGCCGAGCAGCAAGACATCAGGCTTGAATGCGAGGAAATAGGCGAAATGGTTTTCGCCCAGCATATCGAAACCGGCGGCATCCCAATCGCTGCGCACCTCTTCCGCCAGTACCACGATGCTGCGCTCATGGCGTTCGCCGTTGACCATGACATGCCCCGCACCGTGAGCGGTGAACAGCTTGGTGTCGCCGAGATTGGCCAGATGCAGTTTCAAAGACATGCTCCCCTTAATAATGTTGTATGGCATTTGCTGTGCAGGGGCGGCGCGGGTAAAATCGCGCCCCTTGCTGCTTCATGCAGAATTTTATCATGTAGGGGCGCGATTGATGGAACTGCTAAGTATTGGCTAAGACGCGTAGAATCTGCGTCTAAACCACTACTAATCATCGCGCCCGCATAGGTGAACCGTGAAACCAATATTGAAATCAACCAAGCTCTCCAACGTGTGCTATGACATCCGCGGGCCGGTGATGGAGCGCGCCAAGCAGATGGAGGAGGAGGGGCAGCGCATTATCAAGCTGAACATCGGCAACCTCGCGCCGTTCGGTTTCGAGGCGCCGGAAGAAATCCAGCAGGACGTGATCCTGAACATGCCGAACTCGTCCGGCTATTCCGATTCCAAGGGCATGTTCGCGGCGCGCAAGGCGATCATGCACTACTGCCAGTCGAAGAAAATCGCCGGTGTCGGGCTGGAAGACATCTACATCGGCAACGGCGCGTCCGAACTGATCGTGATGGCGATGCAGGGCTTGCTCAACACCGGCGACGAGGTGCTGGTGCCCGCGCCGGATTATCCGCTGTGGACGGCGGCGGTCACGCTGGCGGGCGGCACGCCGCGCCATTACATCTGCGACGAGCAGAACGGCTGGATGCCCGACCTGGCCGACATGCGCAGCAAGATCACGCCGAACACGCGCGCCATCGTCATCATCAACCCGAACAATCCAACCGGCGCGCTGTACTCCGACGAGCTGTTGCGCGAGGTGGTAAAGATTGCGCGCGAACATGAACTGATTATTTTTGCCGACGAGATCTACGACAAGATGCTGTACGACGGCGCGACGCATACCTCGATCGCCTCGCTGGCCGACGACGTGCTGTTTCTCACCCTGAACGGGCTGTCGAAGAATTACCGCGCCTGCGGTTACCGCGCCGGCTGGATGGCGGTGTCCGGCGAGAAGAAGCATGCGCAGGATTACATCAACGGCCAGACCATCCAGGCCACGATGCGCTTGTGTTCCAACGTGCCCGGCCAGTTCGCGATCCAGACCGCGCTGGGCGGCTACCAGAGCATAAACGATCTGGTCGCGCCGACTGGGCGCTTGTGCAAGCAGCGCGATCTGGCTTACGAGCTGCTTACCGCGATTCCCGGCGTGACCTGCGTCAAGCCAAAAGCCGCGCTGTATCTGTTCCCGCGTTTCGACCCGAAAATCTATCCGATCGAGGATGACCAGCAGTTCATCCTCGAACTGCTGGAGACCGAGAAGGTGCTGGTAGTGCAGGGGACCGGTTTCAACTGGATACATCCCGACCATATCCGCGTGGTGTTCCTGCCGAATGCCGATGACCTGACCGAAGCGATCGGGCGCATCGCCCGTTTCCTGGAAAACTACCGCAAGCAACATGGCACGAATTAATGGAAGAAAAAATGAGCATTAAACCAATCAACGTAGGGCTACTGGGCATCGGCACGGTCGGCGGCGGCACTTTCACCGTCTTGCAACGCAACGCGGAAGAGATTGCGCGCCGCGCCGGGCGCCCGATCCGCATTTCCGTGGTGGCGGACAAAAATGTGGAACTGGCGAAGCAAGTTACCGGCGGCGCATGTCGCGTGACCGATGACGCGTTCTCGGTGGTAAGCGATCCGGAAGTGGATATCGTCATCGAGCTGATCGGCGGCTATGGCGTCGCGAAAGAGCTGGTGCTGAAGGCGATTGCGAACGGCAAGCATGTGGTCACCGCGAACAAGGCCTTGCTCGCGCTACACGGTAACGAGATATTCAAGGCGGCGCAGGACAAGGGTGTGATGGTCGCGTTCGAGGCGGCGGTGGCGGGCGGCATCCCGATCATCAAGGCGCTG
>JAUYGW010000071.1 GCA_030690245.1 Gallionella sp.
GTATTCCATCAGGGACAGAAGCAATGCGCTTCAAATAAAGTCCGGATGTATGGCTGCAATCTTTACCTTCTCAAAATTATCAAATGAAAGCTTGGCAAAAGTGGGCGTCCATGTATGGACGCTTGCTACGTACCGTCGACAAAAAGTAATCTGAACCATCTTCGCAGCACAAAGAAAAACCCGCTTTGGCGGGTTTTTTATTTTCAGCGCCGGTATTTTCGGCGTTACATCTTTGCTGCGCGTTATGAAAATGCCGGTTATTTCTGCGGGGCGGCGCTGAATGTCAGCACAAATTTCCACTGCGTGAGAAGGGATGTCCGGTATACCGCATGCTTCGTGGCATTGTCGAACTCGTAGGTTACGTCCCCCGAAGTCCCGGACAACATCTCGTTCGCGGCATTTTTGAGCGATTCGCTTCCCAATTCCCGGGGATCAAGGAAGTGGCGATCCGTCTTTCTGTGAAGGGTGGTCAGGCCGTTCGGGGCCATGGCGAAAAAGGCGGCATCTGGCCGAAGGTCGAGGGCGGAACCGACCTGATCGGAGAGCCTGTCGAGAAAAAGTGATACGCCGATCGCGCCGACAACCTTGCCATTTTTTTTGATGGGAACTGCGATCACGGCGGAACGCTGGCCGGTGCTCTTGCTGACAACGAGCGCGCCGGTGATCTTCATGCCCGCCATGAGATCCGGGAAATAGCTCCTGTCGCTCAGCTTCACATCCATGAGGCCTTTGTCGACGGTGTCATAGGTCCCATCCGGGCGGACATACCAGACGATGAGCCCGTCCTCCGATTTCTGGTAACCGCCCAGCAGGCCCTTCATGCTCTCCCACTTGCCCGATCGCCCCTCAGTCGTGGAAGCCAATATTTCGAGACTCCGTTGAACGGAGCCGATGCGCAAGTCCGTATAAGACATAAAGGCGGACAGCAGGCTTTGCGCATCCTTTTCCGGAACTGACCCGGTCTCCGCAGGGGGTTGGGCGAAGGCTGGCATCATGGCGATGAACAAAACCAAACCTAGAAAAAAGCTTTTCCTGATCATGATGTTCTCCCTTTTTTATGAAAATCAGACACTGGCAGCTATCATCCAGTGCAATGCGCTACGCTTATTGCACCCTACGCAAGCTGAACAGGTGGCGTTGTTAAGCGATTGTTGCACTATGCATTCCAATACCGAAAGTGAACAGGCCTTCTTTTGGGTCTGGACGTGCTGCATGAAGTTTCCCCAAGACCTTCTGAACGTCCTCTCTGGCTCTTTGCGCAAAATCGGCGGTCTTGACCAGCCGCTCCCAGTGAGCAAGTGGCAGTTCTCCGAGGTAGGTATCTAGTTTGTCGTTCAAATCGCGCAACTCAGGCTGTGGCTTTATCTCGATGCTTCGTCCGTGAGCCATTGTGTTTCGGAACTCCAGTAGCTCGACGATTGTTTGCAAAGGGCGCTTTCCTTGGTCATTTGAGAACTGAACACCTAGCGTTTCGCATAACAATTCAAATTTGCTCCACGGCGGTAAGCGTTCAAGTTGTTCCCAACAGTCAAAGACTGTTGGACCTACATGATTCAAATATGCTTCAAATGCAAAGGCAGTTAGTACTGTGCTGGATAGGAACTGCCAAGTTGAACCACGCGGCTCCGCAAGCCCTGCCTTTAAAACACAGTTGGATGCGTGCCACATTTCAGAATACATGTGTAGCGTGCGCTCTTTAGTGACCGTCGCTTTCTTCGGCTTTGTCATGGAGGGTTGCCTAACCGTATAGACACCCTAAAAAATGCCGGGAAAGGCACCTTAGCCCTGCACCCAGGCCTGCGCCTCATCGTAATCGGTAAACACGCAAATCTCGGCGTCGATGAACAGGCGCGACAGCCAGGCCTGCCAGGTAATCCACTGGTCGTCGGTGACCACGGCGATCTTGCTGAAGTCGTGGTTGTGTTCGCGGCTGAAGAACTTGATTTCTTCCCATGCGACATCCACGGTGTAGTCGATCATCGCGCGCAGGTCGAACAGCAGGTTTACGGTGCCGGGCGATTTCAGTTTGTACAGCGATTGCTCTTCAAACATCTTGAAATCGGCAAGGGTGAATTCGCCGATGACGGCGGCGTTGACGAGGTTGTCGGTTTGTTCGATGGTGATCATGTTGGCCTATCCTATGTGTTGTTTGCTTGGGTTTCAGCCGTTCGCCCTGGTGTATCGAAGGGTGCGTGTAAAGTGGTTCGATACCTCACCACGAACGGTTTAATTGAAGGCATTGAGCCTGTCTCTTAATTAATGTTTCGGTGACAGGCGCAAGCTTAGCACACCGCTGGCGATGATGAACGCCATGCCCAGCCAACTGCCCAGGCTCAGGGTCTCATCCCACAGCAGCATGCCGAACAGGCTGGCGAACACCCCATGCAGCCGAACAGCAATCCGGCGACCAGCATCCAGGAGGATTTCATGCGGAGTTGCTCATAGGCTGTTCCTGGGAAAACGCATCACCACGAAGATCACGAAGAGTGCTTATGGGGTTGCATGGTATTAGCCGGTCATCCGCAAGGTGGTAGAAATTCTTGGCGCAACCATTTGTTTCTCCTTCGTGCCCTTCGTGTTCTTCGTGGTGAATGGTTGTAAGCGGGGCGCGGATTCTCACCGAATTTTTTGCACGGGGCAATATAAATTGGCCCAGTCAGGGCGGGTTGGGTAAAATGCCAGTCTTTCGCAACGCAGAGATTGCTATGGCAGCTAAACCGCAAAAAACGCTCGATTTCGAGTCGGCCATGGCCGAGCTTGAGCAGATCGTCGCCGACATGGAGGCGGGCAAGTTGCCGCTGGAAGATTCGCTGGCAGCCTACAAGCGCGGCGCGGAGCTGTTGTCGCTCTGCCGATCCAAACTGGAAGATGCGCAGCAGCAGGTGAGCGTGCTGGAGAACGGCGTGCTGAAGGATTTTTCCGCCGGCGGCGAAGCAGGGCAAGCCTGATGCGCGCTGATTTTCAAAGCTGGGTCGCCGCGCATCAGGCGCGCTTCGAGGAGGTGCTGCGCGGGTTGCTGCCGCGCGCGGACATCGCGCCGCAGCGCCTGCACGAGGCGATGCGCTACGCGGTGCTCGACGGCGGCAAGCGCGTGCGCCCGTTGCTGGCGTTCGCCGCAGGCGAACTGGCCGGCGCGGAAACAGCGCGGGTGGATGTCGCCGCCGCCGCCGTCGAACTGATCCACGCCTATTCGCTGGTGCATGACGATATGCCGTGCATGGACGACGACGTGCTGCGCCGCGGCAAGCCGACTTGCCATGTGCAATACGACGAGGCGACCGCGCTGCTGGTCGGCGACAGCCTGCAAACGCTGGCGTTTCAACTGCTCGCGGAGCATCGCCTGAACGGGCATGCCCGTTTCCCTCACCCCAACCCTCTCCCGCAGGCGGGAGAGGGTGCAAACGAATCGCTGCGCGAGCTCCATGCTAACGACGACGCTTCGCGCCAGCTGGAAATGGTCAGGCTGCTCGCGGTGGCTTCCGGCTCGCGCGGCATGGCGGGCGGACAGGCGATCGACCTGGCCAGCGTGGGCAAATCGCTCACGCTTCCCGAACTGGAATTCATGCATATCCACAAGACCGGCGCGCTGATCCGCGCCGCCGTGTTGCTCGGCGCGCATTGCGGGTCGGTCTCTGCGGAACAACTGGATAGGCTGGATCATTTCGGCAAGCTGATCGGCCTCGCGTTTCAGGTGGTGGACGACGTGCTCGACTGCGAGGCGGATACCGCGACGCTGGGCAAGACTGCGGGCAAGGATGCGGACAATGACAAGCCGACCTATGTCAGCCTGCTGGGCATCCAGGGCGCGCGCGACATGGCGCAGCGGCTGCATTGCGAGGCGCTGGAAACCCTGGCCGGGTTCGGCGATTCCGCGCAACGCCTGCGCGAGCTCGCCGATTTCATCGTATTGAGAAAATTCTGATGGAAAACTTCATGATGAGGCGCTTTTGTAGGTCGGGCTCTGCCCGACATGTCGGGCAGAGCCCGACCTACTTTCTTTTGGCTACAATTCAGAGATGCCAATGATGCACCCCTTGCTGACTTCCATCAATCTCCCGGACGATTTGCGCAAGCTGGAACGCGCGCAGTTGCCGCAGCTCGCCGCCGAGCTGCG
>JAUYGW010000076.1 GCA_030690245.1 Gallionella sp.
CGGTCGGGTTTTAACCCGACGCATTTCCTGTAAACCGTGAACCCCGTCGGGTTAAAACCCGACCTACGAAAACTACTTTTGGGGCTCTGACTCGTCTGGCTTTGGTTCATATCGAAATATCCCTTTCATCCGCTGCCGGTAGCGTCACCGTAAAGGTCGTTCCCTTGCCCGGTTCGCTTTGCACTTCCACGCTGCCGCCGTTGGCCTGCGTCAGATTTTTAACTACTACCAGCCCCAGCCCGATGCCGCGCGCCTTGGTGGTGAACAGCGGCTGGAACAGTTTGGAAAGATGTTCCGGCGTCATGCCGCTGCCGTTGTCGCGCACGCTGATAGTGATGTTTTTGTCTTGCTTGTTTTCGACCGCGCAGATTTCCAGCTCGCCGCCTTCCGGCATAGCCTCCGCGCCGTTGCTGATGAGATTGCGGAATACCTGGTGGATTTGCTGCGCATCCGCCCGTAGCGGTGGAAGCGTCTCGGGAATATCCAGTTTGACGGATACGGAAGGCGGTATCGTCAGCTTGCGCAAGGTCTGGTTTATCAGCTCTATTACGCCCACGATTTCAGCGTGTGGCGGCTTGGTGCGCACGGAATCCAGCAGGTCGGAGACGATACGCTCGGAACCGGCAATCTCGTCCCTGATGATGTTCAGGTATTCCTTGACGCTGTCATCCGCATCGGTCAGCACGGTTTGCAGAAAGTACACCGCATTGCTCATCACGCCCAGCGGGTTGCGCAGCTCGTGACCCACGCTGCCCGCCACTTGCCCCAGTACCGACAGTTTTTCCTTACGCACCAGTTCTTCCTGCGCTGCTAGCAATTGCCTGGTGCGCTCCTGCACCTTGGTTTCCAGCTCTTCGTTCAGTTTGCGGATTTTCTTTTCTGCGAGCTGGCGCTCGGAAATATCCCGGGCAATCCCCATTATCACATCGTTGTCAAAGGGCGTGATGCTGAGATCGGCGTAGAAATACTGCCCGGATTTTCTGGCGAGTCGCAGTCTGAAGGTCGGGATGGATTCACCGGTCAGCGTTTTCTGGAAGACCGTGTTGGCGACGGATAAATCGTCTGGATGGATAATGGGCGCAAAGGACTTGCCGATCCATTCTTCGGCTGTCCAGCCAGTAATCCGCCCGAAGGCAGGGTTGAGGGAATTGAACGTGCCGTCCATATTCAGGAGGTAGATGATGTCGTTGGAATACTCGAAAATACCGCGGTAGCGTGCCTCGCTTTCGCGAATGCGTTCTTCCACCAGCTTGCGCTCGGTAATGTCGCGCACAATGGCCAGATTGAACTTTCCCCCTTCCACCTGAATATTCCTTGTGCTGATCTCCGCGGGGAATATGACGCCATCCTTCCTCCGGTGCCTGCCTTCGAGGAGCATGAAACCTGCCGCGTCGAGTTCCGTCATGTGTTTTTTCCATGAGAATTTCTCCGGCAGGGTAGCCTCGATATCGGTAACCCTCATCCCCAATAATTCTTCTCTGGTATACCCCAGGTTTTTCAGCGCCTGCTCGTTGACATAGAGGATAAGGCTCGTTTCCGCATCATTGATAAAAATGGCATCGTTCGATTTTTCGAGCAACTCCTTGAACAACCGCAAGTCCTTCTCCGCCCGCTTGCGCTCGGTGATGTCACGAATAATCGCGGTGAAGAACTGCCCCTCAGCGGCTTGCCATTGCGCCAGCGAAAATTCCAGCGAAAACTCGCTGCCGTCCTTGCGCAACCCGGCAAGCTCTACGGTTTCACCGATTATGTGCGGCGTTCCTCCAGCTACCACCCTCGCCAGGCCTGCGCTATGCAGATTGCGGAAGTGTTCCGGCATCAACACCGTGATGGGCTGACCGATAATTTCGGCCTCGGTATAGCCG
>JAUYGW010000078.1 GCA_030690245.1 Gallionella sp.
TTCCCGGTCGTGATTCTGGTCTGCCTGCACAGCGGCCTGAGCGAAGGCGAGCGTCTGCACAACTGGCAGCTGGCGCAAGCCGGTGCGGCGCTGATAGTGCTCGGCACGCGGTTGGCGGTGTTCGCCGAGCTGCCCGGACTCGCGCTGATCATCGTCGACGAGGAGCACGACAATTCGTTCAAGCAGCAGGACGGGCTGCGCTATTCGGCGCGTGACGTGGCGATCTTCCGCGCCAGCCAGCGTGGTGTGCCCATCGTGCTGGGTTCGGCGACGCCGTCGCTGGAGAGCTACCACAACGCGCAGAGCGGGCGTTACCGGATGCTCAAGCTGACCGGGCGCGCGCTCGCCGGGGCGCGTCTGCCCGCGGTGCGCTGCATCAACACTAACCAGACCGTGATGCACCACGGCATCAGCGAGAACCTGCTGCGCGAGATCGGGCTGCGCATCGCGCGCCGCGAGCAGAGCCTGCTGTTCATCAACCGGCGCGGCTATGCGCCGGTGCTGATGTGCACCTCATGCGGCTGGCTGTCCTCTTGCCGCCATTGCGCGGGCAAGATGGTGCTGCATCTCAACGACAAGCGGCTGCGCTGCCACCATTGCGGTTATCAGTTGCGCATGCCGCACGCCTGCCCGAGCTGCGGCAACGCCGAGCTGCACCCGGTCGGCAGCGGCACGCAACGCGTCGAAAGCGTGTTGCAGGAGCGCTTTCCGGACGCGCGCATCCTGCGCGTGGACCGCGACAGCACGCGCAACAAACGCGCCTGGCAAACCATGCGCGAGCAGATCCACGCGAATGAAGTGGACATCCTGGTCGGCACGCAGATGCTCGCGAAGGGGCACGATTTCCCCGCGCTGACGCTGGTCGGGGTGCTCAACCCGGACGGCGCGCTGTACAGCAGCGATTTCCGCGCGGCGGAAAAACTGTTCGCGCAACTGGTGCAGGTGGCCGGGCGCGCCGGGCGCGCCGACAAGCCGGGCGAGGTGATCATCCAGACGGCCTTCCCCGATCACCCGTTGTTTCTCGCGTTGCAGGCCCATGATTTCGAGGGCTGGGCGGCGTCGCAGCTTGCCGAGCGGCAGATGGCGGGCTTCCCGCCGTTCGTCTATCAGGCGATGCTGCGCGCCGAGGGCAAGCAGGAAACCGGGGTTTATGCGTTCCTCAACGAGGCGCGCGCCGCTGCGGCCACATTGCAGTCCGCCGTGGAAATCCTCGGCGTGGTGCCTGCCGCGCTGCCGCGCCGCGCCAATCACATCCGCGCGCAGCTCTTGATACAGGGCGCGAAGCGCAAGGACTTGCAGCAATTCCTGCGCGCCTGGCAGCCCTTGCTGGATGCATTGCCCGCCCAGAAGCTGCGCTGGTCGCTGGATATCGATCCGCTGGAGTTTTAGAAAATCCGGTTCGGACACTCAATTGTCCGAAAGAACTAGTTCTTTTTTCTTTCCGAACTGTTCTTTAGACGTATAGGCACGTTGCGCGTGCAGGCTTAGTCTGGCAGCGTGTGTCGGCTCGGGAGAGGTATGGTGGCGGCACAACAATAACAAGGCTTGGCTGGTGGCATGGATACGATGATTTTTCCGGAGATTTTTGGCGTGCTCGCATGCCCTGATTCCGGTATGGCAATAAAAACTTGACCTATATCAAAAAGTATCCGGTTCCCATCCAATAGAGTGACGCTTCGTCAAAACTAGGTTCGTTAAAACTAGGACAGGTTAAGTTAAGTCGAAAACAACAAAGGGAAGATTATGCATAAGCACATAGTTCGTTTATTGACACTGGTTGCGATAATTGCAGTGGTCGCTACAACTGCAAAATTTTCAGCCATACAGGATACGTTTCATCAATACGGCCACTACCGCGGTGCCTCGGTAGCGCAAATTGCGGCCAAACTTCCGCAGCACCAGGGTTCGGCGTCTTGCCAGTCGTGCCATAAGGAAATCTACGCCGAATGGTCGTCCGGCATTCACCAGAAAGCACACAAAGACAACAAGGTGGTGGGCACCGTCATTAAGGGTGGGGTCAATTGCGAGGTCTGCCATAACGGCCCTGCGGGCAATCATCCATCCAAGGAAGCGATGCCGCTTTCTGTAGAGGATCAGGTAACCACAATCACCCATCTCAAGCATACAACGCATCCGGCCAATGTCGCGGACAGGAATCTGATGCGTGACCCGGAAGACATGCGGATTCTGTGTACCAACTGCCATGAAAAAACGGTCGGGCGCCCACTGAGGGGCAAGGATAAAGGCGGGGTACCCCAGGTTGCGGTGGACGGTCATGGCGGAAAAGCACAGTGCAACAGCTGCCACAACCCGCATTCACCCACCATCAATTTTGCGGCCATACCCAGAGCGCCTGTTGATCCGATAACCGGCAAGGTTCTTCCTGTGAGTGCGGAAAAATCAGGGGATGCGGGCGCAGGGAGATCAGTGGCGGCTATGTGCAGCGCCTGCCATGGCGATACCGGGGTAAGCCTCAACCCGGAATGGCCGAACCTGGCAGGGCAAAATGCCAGCTACCTGGCCAATTCGCTTAAGGCATTCAAGGCAGGGGAACGCAAAAATGACCTGATGAGCCCCATGGCGGCTGGCCTGAGCGACGCTGACATGCGGAACGTAGCTGCTTATTTCTCGAGGAATAGTTGCAGCGTGCCCGGCGGCGACAAGGCGCAGGCCGAATTGGGCAAGGCCAAGGCAGCGGCGGCAGGTTGTGTGGCATGCCACAGCTCCGGCGGGTTGCGTAACCCTGGCAAGGACGGGATCAGCGGTGCTCAGGTATGGCCGAATCTGGCCGGCCAGAATGCAGGATACCTGGCTCTGGCGCTCAAATCGTTCCAGGATGGCAGCCGCACCCATGCAGTCATGACGGGCGTGGCGAAGACACTGAGTGCTTCCGATATCGATAACTTGGCGGCTTACTACGCCACTGCGAGCTGCAAATGAATAAGTTACCTAGCGAGGGAAAAATGACTACTCAGGATACAAAAATAGAAAAGGAAGCAGGCGACTTGTCGCGCCGCGACTTCTTGGGCTTATTGGGTAAAGGCGCGGCCTGCGCCGGAGCGCTGGTCGGCGCCGGCAGTGCGCTGGCTTCGGCTAGCGGGGGGGCGGTAAACGCTCTTGGTGGTGTCGGACCGACATTTCAGCAGGCCGATGATCAATACGCCGAGGCGGTCAAGAACCCACCCAAGATCCCAAATTACAACTGGACCCAGCACAAGTGGGCGTTCGGTGTTGATGCCGACCTCTGCATCGGTTGTTTGCGCTGCGTGGAAGCATGCAAGATGGAAAACAGTGTGCAGATGGACAGAAACCACACCCGTACCTGGGTTGAGCGCTATGTCTATCTGGAGGGCGAGCACCATGCGCTCGTCGACAGCATCCACGATATCAAAAACGTGGTGCCAGGCAGCAATGAGACCAGGTTTAAATTCGACGACCGCTACAAGGACGGCCAATTTGAAGGCAAGAAGGTTGAAAAGGCGTTCTTCGTGGCCAAGTTGTGCAACCAGTGCGAGAAACCTTCCTGCGTTCAGGTATGCCCGACCGGCGCCACCTATAAATCGGTGGATGGTCCGGTGTTGATCGATACGAAATACTGCATTGGCTGCCAGTATTGCGTCCAGGCTTGCCCTTATGGCGCGCGCAGCCTGAATCATGAAAGAGGCACCGCCGAGAAGTGCAACTGGTGTTATCACCGTATTACCAAAGGGCTGCAACCGGCGTGCGTCGAAGTGTGCCCGACCGGTACACGAGTTTTTGGCGATCGCATGGACCCGGAAAGCCCAGTCAGCGAGTTTATCCGCAACAACAAGGTAAACGTGCTGCAACCGGCCATGGGTAACTACCCGAATGTGTTTTACAAAGGGATCGATAAGGAGGTTTTCTAAAATGGAAAAAGATGTCTTTTATCACGTAGCCCCGTTTTCCGGATTCACGTTTCCGAACGAAACTGAAGTGCCGTGGAGCGAACTTATCGTAATCTATCCCTATATCACCGGGCTGGTTGCCGGCGCGTTTGTGGTATCCAGCCTGCATCACGTGTTCGGTATGGAGCGTTTTGCGCCTATCTCCAAGTTCGCGTTGCTGACATCGCTGTGCTTCATGTTCTTCGCGCCGACGCCGTTGCTGTTTCACCTGGGTCAGCCGACCCGCGCGCTGAATGCGGTGTTGACGCCGCACTGGACCTCGGCGATGGCGGCCTTCGGTTATGTTGCGGGGTTTTATATAATCCTGCTGCTGCTGGAAACCTGGTTTTCGTTTCGCGCCGATATTGTCGCGATGTCGAAATCCAGAACCGGCATCATGCAGAAAGTGTATCAGGCACTTACGCTGGGCTCGGATGATGTATCGCCGCGCGCGCTGCACACCGACCATACCATTGCGCGCAGGCTGGCGATGATCGGTATACCCGGTGCATGCGGATTGCACGGCTACGTCGGGTTCCTGTTCGGATCGCTGAAAACGCGCGAATGGTGGTCGTCCGATTTGATGCCAATCATTTTCCTGTTGTCTGCCGTTGGTTCGGGCGTCGGGTTGCTGATCGTGATCTATGTGATCACCGCCTGGTGGCGCAAAAAGCCCACGGATGAGGGCGCAGTGCAAGGTTTGCTGTACGTGTTGTGGACAGGTATTGTCGTCGTGACGGTGATCGAGGCACTGGAAATGGTGCAAATGCTTTACAAAGGGCGCGAAGGTATCGAGGGCGTGTTTGCCTTGATTCAGGGGCCGATCACGAACAGCATGGTCATTCAATGGGGCGGCGGGTTTTTGGCTCTGATAATCACGTCGATCATGATGCTGTACAACACCAAGGGTAAGAAGCTGGTTTTCTGGCTTTTCATCAGTGGGCTGTTGATGATGGTCGGGGTGCTGGCGATGCGCTGGAACGTGGTGATTGGCGGGCAGGAATTGTCCAAGACCATGAGGGGTTTGATGACCTACCATCCAGAGGTATTCGGGCGCGAAAGCCTGTTTACAGTCGCGACGCTATTCACCGCTCCGTTTGTTGTGCTGTATTTGGCGCAAAAGCTGTTGCCGACGGTTTGGGAAAATGAAGAAGACGATCATGATGATAAAGTGTTCGATGTTCACAAGGCTATTTGATGCGCATAAAATAGCATAGGTGCAAAGCATCACTTGAAATCCCGCCTTCACGGCGGGATTTTTTTATGTACGAAAAAACGGTGCGCTACGCCAGAGGGAATGGAAATTACCCCGCGAATTGCGCTGCGCAGGCTGTTTTCTGTTAGCATTTGCTCGTTCGGAAAACGAAAATGATTGCGTAACTTTTGATTCATTTCAACGCCATCCTTGTGGTTTTAGGAGCAAGGCGGAGATTTTCCCGCGCTTCGGATGCATGAAACCCCGTTGGCTCTATTTCGGAATTGCTGGACCGGAATTTATCGACCCACGCCTTCTTTTACGACAGCAGCTTGAAAAAACAGGAGAATAAAAATGAAAGAATTGACCTGGTCGAGCCTGGAAAATCTCGCCTTACCCGTTAAGGCGCTCTTTACCGGATACCTTCTCGTCATCGGCTTGGGCTTGCTGATGTCGGGCGGGCAAATCATGCTGACCCATGGTATGGCGGACGGCAAATTAGGATTGTCGATGGACGATCTGGTGTACAGCTACTACGGCGACCGCGGAGGTTCGAAGCTGGAGGCTAAACTCAACGGATCGATGAAGGAATATGCTCCCGGCGAAGCCAGGCTGGACTTGATCAAATGGGCACGCGCCGGTGCGCCGGAAGGCGAGTGGGAATCGAAAATCAAGCCGCTTACCGACCAGCATTGCATCGCCTGCCACGCAAACATGCCCGGCTTGGCCAATGTCGGCGATAAGGACGCCATGATTAAAGCGGCGGCGACCGATAGCGGGGCGTCCATAACCACCCTGACCCGGGTTTCGCATATTCACTTGTTCGGCATTGCCTTCATCTTCTTCTTTGTCGGGCTGATCTTCAGTTTCGCGACGGGCTTTAACCCCATCGTCAAGGCGTTGCTGATCTTTACGCCATTCATGTTTCTGATCATCGATATCGCGGCCTGGTGGCTCACCAAGATGCATCCTGGCTTTGCGTGGCTGGTGATGGCCGGAGGAATGGGCTACAGCCTCGCTTCTACGGTAATGATCTTCTCGTCGCTCTACCAGATGTGCTTAAAGCCATTTATGGCAAAAAAAGCCTGACACTGATGGACATTGTTCAACAAACAATCGCCATGCCGTCCCGGCACTGATTCGGATATGACCGCAGATTTCCTTGACGCCGCCGCAGCCATCGTCGGCAGCGAGGCATTGCTGACCGGCGAGGCGAGCTCGCCGTATTGCGCCGACAAGCGTGGCCGCTATGCGGGCAGCGCGCTGGCGGTGGTGTTTCCGGCGGACACGCAGCAGGTCGCGGAAACAGTAAAACTGTGTGCCTCAAACCGAATCGCCATCGTGCCGCAAGGCGGCAATACCAGTTTGTGCGGTGCATCGGTGCCCCTGACAGAAGGCAGGCAAATCGTGCTGAACCTGTCGCGCATGAAGCGCATTCGCGCCGTTGATCCGGTAAATTACACCATGACCGTCGAGGCGGGCTGCATCCTGGCCAGCGTGCGCGAGGCGGCGGAACAGCATGACCGCCTGTTCCCGCTCGAACTGACGGCGACCCTGAACCAATGCGAGATCGGCGGCAACCTGTCCACCAATGCCGGCGGCAACGGCGTGCTGCGCTACGGCAATGCGCGCGATCTGGTGCTGGGGCTGGAGGTGGTGCTGCCGGACGGGCGCATCTGGAACGGGCTGCGCAGCCTGCGCAAGGACAACTCCGGCTAC
>JAUYGW010000080.1 GCA_030690245.1 Gallionella sp.
CTGTATTCGTTCTTCATCATGTTCACCATCGGCATCACCAAGGGGCGCTGGAACACCTTGCTAACCGCGCTGCAGCAGTTCAAGGACGACTACGACCGGAACCAGCCGATCTGGCGCATCCTGCCGGAGTTCGCCGTCAAGTATCCGCAATATGAGCGCGTCGGCCTGCGCGACCTGTGCCAGCAGATCCACGATGCTTACAATACGCACAACGTGGCGCGCATGACCACCGAGATGTATTTGTCCGACATGCAGCCGGCGATGAAGCCGTCCGATGCGTTCGCCAAAATGGCGCATGACGAAATCGAGCGCGTGGAAATCGACCAGCTCGAAGGACGTATCACCGCAGTGCTGCTGACCCCCTATCCGCCAGGCATCCCGCTGCTGATCCCGGGCGAAATTTTCAACAAGACCATCGTGGACTACCTCAAGTTTGCGCGCGACTTCAACCAGAAGCTGCCCGGTTTCGAGACTGACATTCACGGGTTGGTGGCTGAAGATGTGAATGGGGAACAGCGCTATTTTGTGGACTGCGTGCTTTAAATCAGGATTGAGGATTGAGGAGCGAGGATCGAGGATCGAGTAAAAACCATTGCTCCGCTTTTATCTCAATCCTCGCTCCTCGATCCTCAATCCTGATTGCGCCGGTACTCGACGAAGTGATATTCCAGCGGTTCCGTCGTTTCCTGCCGGTGTATTTCGCGTGACACTTCCAGCCATTCCGACCGGTCGAATTCCGGGAACCAGGCATCGCCAATCACATCTTGCTGAATCTCGGTGATGTACAGCGTATCCGCCAGGCCCAGCGCCTGCGCATAAATATCCGCGCCGCCGACCACGAAAACCTGCGGGTCGGCCGCGCAAGCAGCAAGCGCTTCCGGCAATGAATGCGCAACGACACAACCGTCAATTTTCAGGCTGCGGTCGCGCGACACCACCACGGTGGTGCGTCCCGGCAGCGGCCGGCCGATGGACTCGAACGTCTTGCGCCCCATGATCAGGTGATGCCCCATCGTGAGCCTCTTGAAATGCTGCATGTCGGCGGGGATGCGCCACGGCAGGGTGTTGTCGATGCCGATGGTGCGGTTCTTCGCCATCGCGACGATGATTGAAAGGCAGGATCGAGGATCTGGGATTGAGGATTGAGTGGGTGTGGTGGGCATGATGGCTATCAGGTTTTTTCGGAGAGTGAATTTTTTAGTCCAGTGAGCATTTTTCCGATTTCATCCATTTGCTTCAGTAGGTCAGAAGCTTTGTCTGCTGGAACAAAACACAATCTGACAGCAATTTGAGTTTGGGTTTCAAGTTCCATCAACGAGCCGTATGCGATGGAAAGGTGATTGATATATGCTCCGGTCAATTTCCGCCCGTGCCCTTCGGCAATGTTGGATGGAATGGAAACTGCAGCCCTTCTTGCTTGTGATACAAGTCCGAACCGCTCTTCATTGGGGAAAGTGGCAGTGGTTTTGTAAATCTCCGTGACAAGATCCATCGCTTTTTGCCAAACCAGCAGGTCGCTATGCTTCACGAATAATCTCCTTGGTTAGGATTGAAGGGCGAGGCTTGAGGAAAAACCTGTGCCCCGCTTTTAACTCGATCCTCAATCCCCGCTCCTCGATCCTAGATTGCCACGGGCGCCTTAATCGCCGGATGCGGGTCGTAGCCCTCCAGCGTGAAATCCTCGAACTTGAACTCAAAAATATTCCTCACGCCGGAATTGATGCGCATGACCGGCAGTGGACGCGGTTCACGCGACAGTTGCAGATTGGTCTGTTCCAGATGGTTGAGGTACAGATGCGCGTCGCCGAAGGTGTGCACGAAGTCGCCGGGTTCGAGGCCGCATACCTGCGCCATTATCAACGTGAGCAAGGCATAGGAGGCGATGTTGAACGGTACGCCGAGAAAGATGTCCGCGCTGCGCTGGTAGAGCTGGCAGGAGAGTTTGCCGTCCGCGACGTAGAACTGGAAGAACGCATGGCAGGGTGCGAGCGCCATCTTGTCGAGCTCGCCGACATTCCAGGCCGAGACGATCAGGCGGCGCGAATCGGGGTTCTTTTTGATCTGCGCAATGACTTCGGCAATCTGGTCCACCGCGCGCCCGTCCGCCGTGGCCCACGAGCGCCACTGCTTGCCGTATACCGGGCCGAGATTGCCTTGCTCGTCCGCCCATTCGTCCCAGATCGACACGCCGTTTTCCTTGAGATAGCGGATGTTGGTGTCGCCCTGCAAAAACCACAGCAGCTCGTGGACGATGGACTTCATGTGGCACTTCTTGGTGGTGACCAAGGGGAAGCCGTCCTGCAGGTTGAAGCGCATCTGGTAGCCGAACACGCTGACCGTGCCGGTGCCGGTGCGGTCGGATTTTTTCGTGCCGTGGGTCAGCACATGTTGCATCAAGTCTAGGTATTGGCGCATGTGAGCTTGAACAAAATAAATTCAAGCCACAGAGAACACAGAGCACACAGAGAGAGTGGTGAAGCGCTGGGTTTTCTCTGTGATCTCTGTGTCCTCTGTGGCAAATGGTTTTTTACGAGATAATGGCAAAATACATCATTTATCGAGGACGCCATGCTAGCACAACTCACCCTGTCCCAGACCCTGCCCTCCACCCCGTCAGCCACGCACCTGCTGGTGTTGCTGCCAACATCCAAGATACTCCCAAAAGACCTGCCGCATGTCGCCTTGCTCAAGGCCGTGCTGGCACGGCGCGACATGAAGGCCGAGGAGCTGGCGAAATCGCCGGTGGCCGCGAATGCCGAGAACGGCGCACTGGTGGCGTGGGGGATGCTGGATTTTGAAAAGGACATGTTTGCGCAGCAGGTGCAGGTGCGCAAGGCGTTGCAGTTGCTGCTGGCAGAAAGCCCCAAGAGCATCGACATCGTCGTGCTGGGCGACGACGCGCAGCGCAAACGCGCCGCCGAGCTGGCGGTATACGGCGCATGGGTGAACGGCGCGCTGCTGCCGGTGCACAAGAAAAAGGACGAGCGCAAGCCGCTGCAAAAGATCGAGCTGTATGGTTTTGCCGACAGGAAAATCTTCGTGCCGCTCAAGGCGCAGGCGGAAGGCAACCTGTTGTGTCGCGAGCTGACCGTATTCCCGCCGAACGAACAGACGCCGGGAATATACCGCGAGCAGATAAAAAAGTTGGCGAAGCGGCATGGCTGGCAGCATGAAGAATTCGACATGAAGAAGCTGCGCAAAATGGGCGCGGGTGCGTTCGTCGCCGTGGGGCAGGGCAGCGATCCGGAAGACGCCGCCATCGTGCATCTCTCGTACCGTCACCCCAAGGCCATGCAAACCGTCGCGCTGGTCGGCAAGGGCATCTGCTTCGACACCGGCGGGCACAACCTCAAGCCGTCGCGCTACATGCACAACATGCACGAGGACATGAACGGCTCCGCCGTCGCGCTCGGCATTTTGCTTGCCGCGACGCAGAGCAAATTGGCGGTGAATATCGACTGCTGGCTGGCGCTGGCGCAGAACCACATCAGCCCCAAGGCGTACAAGCAGAACGACATCGTCAAGGCGCTCAACGGCACCACCATCGAAATCATCCACACCGATGCCGAAGGCCGTATGGTGCTGGCCGATACGCTGACCCTGGCAGCGCGTGCCAAACCCGACCTGATTATCGACTTCGCCACGCTCACCGGCAGCATGGCAACCGCCCTGGGCGCGCGCTATTCGGGCGTGCTGGGCAACCGCGACGAACTGGTGCAGCGCGCGGTCAGTATCGGCAAGCAATGCGGCGAGCGCCTGTGCGCCTTCCCGCTGGACGAGGACTACGAGGCCGGGCTGGAATCCAAGGTCGCCGACATCAAGCAATGCTCGCTGACCGGCGATGCCGACCACATCCTCGCGACACGCTTCCTGAAACGCTTCGTCGACGATGTGCCGTGGCTGCATATCGACCTCTCATCCAGCCGCTGCGAAGAGGGATTGGGTATCGTCGCGAGCGACGTCACGGGGTTCGGCGTGGCTTGGGGGCTGGGGATGTTGAGTAGTCGTTAGCGACCCTTCGTGAACGGCGAATTTGTGCCGATGTCAAAACAGGGCGGTTTCGAATAATTTTCCAGATGTGGCTATGAGGTCAGGCCGCGAGATCATCGAACCATAGGGTGACATGAAAATGCCGCGTACTGCTCTGGATATTGCTGGGTTGCCTTGCATTGGCCGGTTGCGCGAAATGCACCGGCTTGAAACCCGATTCGCAAACTCCTCCGGAAACTACTTCAGAAACCCCTGCGGAAAATCTTCCGCTCATGAGGCCCAGAGCGGCTCCATTCGATGACTGAAAGCGGCGGATGTTGAAAATTAAACGGGCCAGTTTCAGATAATCATTTACCCGATGACCTCGAAGTTGCTGTAACTGCCATCATGCGGCTCAATTTCGATCCGCGCCACCTGCGCGCGTTCCGGGCCGCGCCGCGCCCAGCGCACGATGGCATCCACGTCGGCGGGTTCGCCCTGTACTGCGGCTTCCACCGTGCCGTCACTGCGGTTGCGCACCCAGCCTGCGACCGCCAGATTTTGTGCTTCGCGGCGCATCGAGTCGCGGAAATATACGCCCTGCACGCGGCCATGAATCACGAGGCGTAGCGTCTTCCTGGGTATGAGTTGGATAGTCATTTTTTCCTCCGCAATTTTCCGCCATTGATCCGGAGCGAATGGATTCATGGCCTTCGGCAGGCTCAGGCCGAACGGGGCGTTATTTAATTAGCACCACGCCGACAATGTTAGCAGCCAGCGATAAGAATGCCAGAGTATTGCAAGCCCTGAAATATCCATCCACCTGCCCGATCCCCCATAACGCACCTCTTAGGCTAAAATTTTTCAAAATAATGCCGATAGCCTATCCAAGGGTCGACAGTTTTTAACAAAATTGAAGCGAGGTGGATCGTGATTGCTTTTACTGTGTTGGGATTTATGATCGAGGCTGGGAAGTATTTTGATTTTAACCTTGATATCTTCGCCGATTCGCCTACGGACGCCATGGAGAAGGCGGTGAGGCAGCATGCGAACCTGGTTGTATCGGGCGTATGCCGGGCCTCCACGGGAAGGCTCGTCGATTACTGATCGGACTTCCGGTCATTGGTTGTAGTACAGTGCCTTTCCCGCCTTTGCTTTTTACAAGACCGAGCGGGTTATATGTAAGAAGCCGTTTTGCATGAGAATCAATTTCGGTGCAGCGGCATGGGTGGGGTTCAATGACAATTTCGCGTACTCGATCTCTCGCGCTTGCCTCGGTCGCGCTCTTGGCACTTCTGGCGCTATCCGGCGCTCGGCCATACGACCGTGCAACTTGGCTGCTGGAGGTTTTTCCGGTCATCATTGCGTTGCCGGTCATGTGGGCAACCTATCGCCGCTTCCCGCTGACCACGCTGCTTTATGCCTGCATTTTTCTTCACGCCGTTGTGCTGATGGTCGGAGGCGCATATACGTACGCGCGGGTGCCGCTTGGTTTTCAGCTTGCTGACCTGCTGCATCTGGAACGCAATCCGTACGATAAGATCGGGCATCTTTTTCAGGGCTTCGTTCCCGCGCTGGCCGCCCGCGAAATTTTCATACGCGGCCGGTATGTGCGCGGGCGCAGGATGCTCGCATTCCTCGTGGTCTGTGTGGCAATGGCAATCAGCGCTGTATATGAGTTAATCGAGTGGCTTGCCGCGGTGATGTTCGGGGATGGCGCTTATGACTTTCTGGGCACCCAAGGAGATTTATGGGACACGCAGGCCGACATGCTCTTTGCCCTCATCGGCGCAGTTGTCGCGTTGTTGCTGTTTTCACGGGCTCATGACCGCCAGCTTGCGAAGTTTCATTTCGAGAACAATTAGACAATGGCAAATGCAATCACCCAATAGCGCGCGAATTTTCCCAGCGCCATGAACAGTGCGGCCTGCCACCAGTTGAGGCGCAGCCATCCGGCGGCGAGGCACAGCGCGTCGCCGACCA
>JAUYGW010000178.1 GCA_030690245.1 Gallionella sp.
TGTTCAACAACCGCATGCCCGACGAGAATGTGCGCCAGGCTGCAGAAACCGCCATCCGCGAGGTCGTCGGCAAGAGCAAGATGGACTTCGTGCTGTATGAAGGCCGCGAGCAAGTGGCTGCCTCGGCGACCAAACTGATGCAGGAGATTCTGGATCGCTACAAGTCCGGCATCCTGATCAGCAAGCTGACCATGCAGAATGCCCAGCCGCCCGAACAGGTGCAGGCCGCTTTCGATGATGCGGTAAAGGCCGGGCAGGATCGCGAGCGCCAGAAGAACGAAGGCCAGGCTTACGCGAATGACGTGATACCGCGCGCAAGCGGCACGGCGGCACGTCTGATCGAGGAATCGCAAGGTTACAAGCAAAGCGTGATCGCGAATGCAGAAGGCGATGCCAGCCGCTTCAAGCAGATCCTCGTCGAGTACGAAAAGGCGCCCGGCGTGACACGCGAGCGCATGTATCTGGACATGATGCAGCAAGTGATGGGCAACGTCAGCAAGGTGATGGTCGACCAGAAGAACGGCAATAGTCTGCTGTATCTGCCGCTGGACAAACTGATAGAAAGTTCGCGCCCGAGCGGTGCGGCCGCAGGGTCGGCAGCGATCACTTCGGAGTCCAGTGACAACACCGCAGCGCAACGGGCAAGAGACTCGTTGCTCAGCCGCGACAGGGGGGTGCGCTAATGAACAAGAGTACGACTAATGTATTGATAGGGGTGGTTGCCGTGCTGGTTGTGCTGAGCATGAGCATGTTCGTGGTGGATCAACGCCAAAGCGCGATCGTGTTCCAGCTGGGCGAAACCATCCGCATCAAAACCGATCCCGGGCTTGGTTTCAAGGTGCCGCTGTTGCAGAACGTGCGCTATTTCGATTCGCGCATTCTGACGCTGGATGCCGGGGAGCCGGAGCGTTTCATCACCGCCGAAAAGAAAAACGTGATGGTGGATTCATTCATCAAGTGGCGCATCGTGGATGTGAAGCAGTACTACATCAGCGTCGGCGGCGATGAGGCGCGCGCCAGGACGCGCCTGCTGCAGACTGTCAATTCCAGCATGCGCGAAGAGTTCGGCAAGCGCACCATCAACGAAGTGGTGTCCGGCGAACGCGACAAGATCATGGAGGTGCTGCGCACCAAGACCGACAGCGATGCGCGCAAGATCGGCGTGGAAGTGCTGGATGTGCGCCTGAAGCGCGTCGATTTCCCGATGGAAATCAGCGAGTCGGTGTATCGCCGCATGGATGCCGAACGCAAGCGCGTGGCCAATGAACTGCGCGCTTCCGGCGCGGCTGAAGGCGAAAAGATCAAGGCCGATGCCGACAGGCAACGCGAGGTGATTCTGGCCGAAGCCTACCGCGCCGCGCAAAAGACCAAGGGCGAAGGCGATGCCAAGGCTTCCGCCTTGTATGCGGCCGCATTCGGCCGCAATCCCGAGTTTTACTCGTTTTATCGCAGCCTGGAAGCCTACAAGCAAAGCTTCAAGAACAAGAGCGACATGATGGTGATCGACCCGAGCTCGGCGTTCTTCAAATATTTGAAGAGTTCCGGTAAGGGCGGCAATTAGTGCTGGAATACTGGCTGCTCGGTTTGGCGATGATGCTGGTGATCGAAGGTTTGCTGCCGTTTTTGTTTCCTGACTTGTGGCGCGAAACCTTCCGCAAGCTGGTGTCGCTGTCGGACGGGCAATTGCGCTTCGCCGGTATCACCGCGATGATTTTCGGGCTGCTGCTGTTGTATCTGGTTAAATGAATAGTGCTGTGGTGTCGGGTTTTGTAGGTCGGGCAAGGTTAACAATTGTCTTTCTCGTTTGTCCTTTCTCCCGCTTGCGGGAGAGAGTTAGAGAGAGGGAATGTACTTGCCCGACATATTTTTGGCGGCGGGCGCAGCCCGCCCTACGATGCTGGATTAGATAATGCAAAATTGGTTGCTCCCCGAATATATCCAGGACATGCTGCCCGACGAGGCGTGGCGCGTCGAGCGGATGCGCGCGCAGCTCCTCGATCTGCTTCGCAAGTCCGGCTATCAATTGGTCGCCCCGCCGCTGCTGGAATATGCCGAGTCGTTGCTGATTGATGGCAGCGATGACATGGATCTGCGCACTTTCAAGCTGGTGGATCAGCTGGGCGGGCGCACCCTGGCGCTGCGAGCCGACATCACGCCGCAAGCGGCGCGCATCGATGCCCATCTGCTCAATCGTCAAGGTGTGGCGCGCTTGTGCTATGTCGGCAGCGTGCTGCACACCCAGCCGGCCGGGTTGACGCGCACCCGCGAGTTGCTGCAAATCGGCGCGGAGTTGTATGGGCATGGCGGGTTGGAAAGCGATCTGGAAATCCAGCAACTGATGTTGCAATCGCTGGGCTTGCTGGGCATCAAGGACGTGCATCTAGATCTGGGGCATGTCGGCGTGTTCCGCACGCTGGCGAACCACGCCATGCTCGGCAAAGAACTGGAAAACGAGTTGTTTGCTGCGCTGCAGAGCAAGGACAGCGCGGCCTTTCGCAGCCTGGTGCAACCGCTGGATACGGCGTTGCGCGATGCGTTGCTGGCCCTGCCGACGCTGTACGGCAATTGCGCCGAAGTGCTGGCGCGGGCGCGCAAGCTGTTGCCGGATTCTGCGGAGATTGCTGCGGCGCTGGATGCGTTGCAAACCGCCTCGAGCAAATTGCAACCGCTGGTATCCAGCGTCGGCATCGATCTCGCCGATTTGCGCGGCTACCACTATCACAGCGGCATGGTGTTCGCCGCTTACCATGCCGGCAGCCACGATGCGATTGCGCTGGGTGGGCGCTACGACAATCTCGGCAAGAGCTTCGGGCGCGCCCGCGCCGCGACCGGATTCAGCATGGACCTGCGCCAGTTATACCGCCTGCTGGCGCCGCAAGCGGCGCAGTTGGGCGTTTGTGCGCCGCCGCTCGACGACGATGCTTTGCGCGGCAAGATTGCGCAATTGCGCGCGGCGGGTGAGATAGTGGTGGTGGATTTGCTTGGCGATGCGGCATTGCGCAGGGAATTGCAATGCGATCGCGAGCTGGTGTTGCGCGACGGCGCCTGGCAGGTCGTCGCGTTGTAACGTAAAACTTGCAAGGCGAGACTTCCTCGCCCTCTCCCGCATGCGGGAGAGGGATGGGGAGAGGGATTCGATTTATAGACGGGAAGTCTGGTAATGGCTAAAAACGTAGTGGTAATCGGCACTCAATGGGGTGATGAAGGCAAGGGCAAGATCGTCGATTGGTTGACCGATCATGCGCATGGCGTGGTGCGCTTTCAGGGCGGGCATAATGCCGGCCATACGCTGGTAATCGGCGGCAAAAAAACCGTGTTGCATCTGATCCCGTCCGGCATCCTGCGCGACCATGTGATGTGCTATATCGGCAACGGCGTGGTGCTGTCCCCTCCGGCCCTGCTCAAGGAAATGGACCAGTTGCAACAGGCCGGCATCGATGTCTATGGACGTCTGAAAATCTCCGAAGCCTGCCCGCTGATTCTGCCCTACCATGAAGCGATCGACCAGGCGCGCGAGCTGGCGAAAGGCGACGCCAAAATCGGCACGACCGGGCGCGGCATCGGCCCGGCCTATGAAGACAAGGTGGCGCGCCGCGCGATCCGTTTGCAGGATATTTTCCACCGCGAACGTTTCGCCGCCAAGCTCGGCGAGGTGCTGGATTATCACAACTTCGTGCTGAAAAATTACTTCCATACCGGCACGGTCGATTTCCAGAAAACCCTGGACGACACGCTGGTGCTGGCGGAACGCATCAAGCCGCTGGTGATGGATGTGCCGCGCGCGTTGTATGAAGCCAACCAGGCGGGCAAGAGCCTGCTGTTTGAAGGCGCGCAGGGCGCATTGCTGGACATCGATCACGGCACCTATCCGTATGTCACGTCGAGCAACTGCATCGCCGGGGCGGCCTGTGCCGGCGCCGGGGTGGGGCCGCAGATGCTCAACTACGTGCTGGGCATTACCAAGGCTTATACCACGCGCGTGGGTTCCGGCCCGTTCCCCACCGAACTGTATGACGCGGTGGATAAATGCGATCCGATCGGCGCAGGCCTGGCCGAGCGCGGCCACGAATTCGGCTCCACCACCGGACGCGCGCGCCGCTGCGGCTGGTTCGATGCTGCCGCGCTTAAACGTTCGATCCAGATCAACGGCGTGTCCGGTTTGTGCGTCACCAAGCTGGATGTGATGGACGGCATGGAAACGGTGCGCATCGGTGTCGGCTATCGCATCAATGGCGTGGACAGCGACATCCTGCCGGCGGGTGCGGATGCCCTGGCGGATTGCCAGGCCGTGTATGAGGAAATGCCGGGCTGGAGCCAAAGCACGCTGGGCGTGCAGCGCTATGAAGATTTGCCGCAAGCGGCGCGCAACTATCTGGAGCGCATCGCAAAGGTCTGCGGTGTGCCGGTGGATATGGTTTCAACCGGGCCGGATCGTGATGAAACCATCGTGCTGCGCCACCCGTTCGAATGAGTTGGTGGCAGTAATGGACAATACAAATACGCATCGCATTGTTTGCGATGCGTATTTGGTATTTGCGTTGAGGCAAAGAAAAAGGCCCGCTTGCGCGAGCCGATTAATGTTTGGTGCCAGAAGAAAACCCGAATCGTAGTCCATGGCCGTCCATAGCAGTCCACAAACACCCATCTGCAACCCTTTATTCAAGCCTTTTTACGCAATCACCGTCTTTTTACATCCAAGGCAATCCAAGGCAAGCCAAAGTTTTATGGTATAGTTTTAGGTATAGAAATTCTGGTGTGACCCGAACCTATGCCAAAGCTTGCGACAGGACTTACGGTTAAACAGCTCGATGTGGCGAAGCCCATGGCTACTTTGTCAGATGGCCGTGGATTGTCTCTTGTGGTCGATGCCAACGGTAACAAGCGTTGGGTGTTCAGATATACAAGGCCGGACGGTCGGCGCAACTGGTTAGGTTTGGGGTCGTACCCCGATACCTCACTCTTGATGGCACGCTCTGTGGCACAGGAAGCAAGAGAGCGGTTATCCAATGGTGAAGACCCTGCAGAGATAAAAAAGAATTCCAAGCGTGCTGAAAAGGCTGTTGCGCGTGGCACATTTAAGGCAATAGCCGAAGAATGGTATACACACAAGGCAAAAAGCTGGGCTTCCGAGACAGCCCGCAAAGCGCGTGAGTCACTTGATGACGATCTTTTCCCTAAATTGGGAGCAAGGCCAATTGCTGAGATTACCTCTGCTGATATCAAGCCTGTCATTCTCTTTGTTCATGAGCGCGCACCGCGATTAGCAGTAAAGGCGCGCCAGTATTGCAACCAGATAATCGAGTACGCCATTCAAGAAGGCTTGCGTGAGGATGGTAGATTGCTGTCTCTGCGGGGAGCTTTACCCAGGGCACCCAAAGGCCATTATGCCGCCGTCACCAAGTCGAATGATCTTCCTGCACTGATCAAAGCCATTAATACCATCGGCTCTCTGCAATCGCGTGCCGCCATTCTATTCTGCCTTTATACCGCCTTGCGCCCTGGGGTAGTCGTAGGCGCACGCTGGGACGAATTCGATCTCACTGCAATGGAGTGGCATATCCCTGCTTCACGCATGAAAATGGGCAACGACCATATCACACCGATCCCTTCGCAAATGCTGCCACTGCTGGAGAGGCAACGTGAGATTACGGATGATTCACCATTCATATTTCCCGGTGTAAGAAATCCAAAAAGTCAGCACATGCACCGCGATAGCCTGAGCAAAATACTACGTGAAAGCGGATTACGCGGCGTGACAGTGACGCATGGATTCCGCGCTACATTGCGAACGATTGCGCGCGAGAAGTTTCGTGTCGATGCCGATGTATTGGAGGCACAGCTTGCCCACGCTAAAAAAGATGAGATACAAGCGGCCTACGACCGAACGCAATTCCTCGAAGAGCGGCATAAACTGGTGCAAGACTGGGCTGACTATCTGGACAAGCTCAAGGCTGGAGCAGAAGTAATACCAGATAATCTCAGCACGTCAAACGCTTTAGTTTATGGCTTGAATGGAAAAGAGGCCAGCACGCAGGTGATTCCGCCGCCAGTTAATATTCCAACTGAATCTATGTTGCTAAAACCAGAACGTCCCTCCATGGCACAGGCTTTTGCGGACAGTCAGAATAAGGTAAAAGAATTCCGGATGAATTCGGAATAGGGCGGTGCAGAGGCAACGCTGCCACAAGTTAATAATCCAGATGAATTAACGCCTCAGCGAGAGCGCATCAGCATGGCGCAGTCTTTTGCAGATAGTTTCGATAAAATAAGAGGAACAGATATACTGAAAATAGTAGGGGTAAAGTGAACATAGACGATTTGTAAACAGAAAACTTTTGCACTATCTTCTTTGCAGAAATAATGTTTTTCATAGTAATCTGTATGCCGAATGCGCTATTCAACTGTAGTGGTAGTAAATCTGACAATCCTAATTCGTCGAGCTCTTGTTACGTTTTGGCTGAAGAATGCTAAGAGAGCGCAATTATTTTAGGAT
>JAUYGW010000112.1 GCA_030690245.1 Gallionella sp.
ATTTCACCGAAGCGCTGGCCACCAAACTGCGCCTTGCCGCCCAACGGTTGTTGCGTCACCAGGCTGTATGGGCCAGTGGAGCGGGCGTGCATCTTGTCATCAACCAGGTGATGCAGCTTCAGCACATGCTTGTAGCCGACCGTTACCGGGCGATCGAAAGCCTCGCCAGTGCGGCCGTCGTGCAGCGTGGTCTGGCCGGACAGCGGCAAGTCTGCCAGTTCAAGCATGTACTTGATTTCCTCTTCGCTGGCACCGTCGAATACCGGCGTCGCAAACGGCACACCGACCGTCAGATTGCGGCACAACTCGATGATTTCATCGTCATTGAGAGCTTCCAGATCTGCGGTCTGGCCGTTGTGATGGTTATAGATCTTGTTGAGGAACTTGCGCACATCCGCAATCTTGGCATTGGTTTGCAACATCTCGTCGATCTTCTTACCCAACCCCTTGGCGGCCCAGCCCAAGTGGGTTTCCAGTATCTGACCGATGTTCATCCGCGACGGCACGCCGAGCGGGTTCAGCACCACGTCAACCGGTGTGCCATCAGCCATATACGGCATGTCTTCCACCGGCACGATGCGCGAAACCACGCCCTTGTTGCCGTGGCGTCCGGCCATCTTGTCGCCTGGTTGCAGGCGGCGCTTCACCGCAACATACACCTTGACCATCTTTTGTACGCCAGCTTGCAACTCATCGCCCTGGGTCAGCTTCTTCTTCTTCAACTCGAAGGCGGCATCAAACTCGATGCGGTTCTGCGCCAGGCCTTCCTTGATCTGCTCCATCTGGGCAGCCACCTCGTCATCGGCCACGCGGATATCGAACCATTGATGATGTTCGATGCTATGCAGGTATTCCTTGCCGAGCTTGGTGCCCTTGACCAACTTCTTCGGCCCGCCGTTGGCGACCTTGTTATGCAGCAGTTTTTCCAGACGCGCGAAAACGTCGGCCTCCACGATACGCATCTGATCCGCCAAATCCTTCTTGTAACGGTTCAGTTCGTCATCGATGATCTGTTGCGCGCGCTTGTCGCGTTGCAGCCCTTCGCGCGTGAACACCTGCACGTCGATCACTGTTCCCGAGCTGCCGGTTGGCACGCGCAGGCTGGTATCTTTGACGTCCGATGCCTTCTCGCCGAAAATCGCGCGCAGCAGCTTTTCTTCCGGGGTCAGTTGCGTTTCGCCTTTGGGTGTCACTTTGCCGACCAGCACGTCGCCCACTGCGACTTCCGCGCCGATATGCACGATGCCGCATTCGTCCAGGCGCGCCAGTTGCGCTTCGGCCAGATTCGGGATATCGCGGGTAATTTCTTCCGCGCCGAGCTTGGTGTCGCGCGCCGCGACGGTCAACTCTTCGATGTGGATGGAAGTGAAGCGATCCTGCGCCAGGACGCGCTCGGAAATCAGGATCGAATCCTCATAGTTGTAGCCATTCCACGGCATGAACGCGACCAGCATGTTCTGGCCAAGAGCCAGCTCGCCCATATCAGTGGAAGCGCCGTCGGCAATCACATCGCCGCGCGCAATCACGTCGCCCACCTTGACCAGCGGACGCTGGTTGATGTTGGTGTTCTGGTTGGAACGGGTGTATTTGATCAGATTGTAAATATCCACACCGACTTCGCCGGCAGTGGTTTCGTCATCATTAGCGCGCACCACGATACGGCCCGCGTCGATATAATCGATGCGTCCGCCCCGCCATGCCTGCACGGTCGTGCCGGAGTCGACTGCCACGGTGCGCTCGATACCAGTACCCACCAGCGGCTTTTCCGCACGCAGGCAAGGAACCGCCTGGCGCTGCATGTTGGCACCCATCAGGGCGCGGTTGGCATCGTCATGCTCCAGGAACGGGATCAGCGAAGCCGCAACCGACACCACCTGAGAGGGCGACACGTCCATATATTCCAGCTTGTCCGGCTCGGCCAGAACGAATTCGTTGTGATGGCGCGCCGACACGATGTCGTTAGTGAAGTGGCCTTTCTTGTCCAGTTCGGCGTTCGCCTGGGCGATGGTGAACTTGCCTTCTTCAATCGCGGACAGATAATCGACTTCGTCGGCCACCTTGCCCTTGGTCACCTTGCGGTAGGGCGTTTCGATGAAACCGTATTCGTTGGTGCGCGCATACAACGCCAGCGAGTTGATCAGGCCGATGTTCGGGCCTTCCGGCGTTTCGATCGGGCATACGCGACCATAGTGGGTCGGATGCACGTCGCGCACTTCGAAGCCGGCGCGTTCGCGCGTCAAGCCGCCCGGGCCCAGCGCGGAAATGCGGCGCTTATGGGTGATTTCGGACAGCGGATTGGTCTGATCCATGAACTGCGACAACTGGCTGGAGCCGAAGAACTCCTTGACCGCAGCCGAGATCGGCTTGGCATTGATCAGGTCATGCGGCATCAGGTTGTCAGTTTCGGCCTGGCCGAGACGCTCCTTGACGGCGCGTTCCACACGCGCCAAACCAGCGCGGAATGTGTTTTCGGCCAGCTCGCCAACGGCACGAACACGACGGTTGCCGAGGTGATCGATGTCATCGATTTCGCCGCGACCATTGCGCAACTCGACCAGAATCTTCACCACTTCGACGATATCTTCGTTAGACAGGATCGATGCGCCGACCAACTCGTCGCGTCCTACGCGGCGATTGAATTTCATGCGCCCGACCGAAGACAGGTCATAGCGTTCCTCGCTGAAAAACAGACCGTTGAACAAGCCTTCTACAGCGTCTTCGGTAGGCGGCTCGCCAGGGCGCATCATGCGGTATATCGCCACGCGCGCTGTCCATTGATCGGTAGTTTCATCGGTGCGCAGGGTTTGCGAAATGAATGCACCGTGATCCAAATCATTGGTGTATAGCGTTTGAATTTTGCTGATGCCGGCGGCTTGCAGGTTTTGCAGCAACACCTCGGTGATTTCATCGTTGGCATTGGCGATAATTTCGCCGCTGTCCTTGTCCACAATATTGGTCGCAATTACACGGCCGACCAGAAACTCTTCGGAAACTGCCAGCTTGTCGATGCCGGCCTCCTGCATTTCGCGGATATGGCGCACAGTGATGCGCTTGTCCTTGGCTGCGATGATCTTGCCTGATTTGCCAACGATGTCAAAACGCGCCACATCGCCGCGCAAACGCTCGGCCACCACCTCGAACTGGATGCCTTTCTTGCCCAGGTGGAAAGTATCGAACTCGAAGAACATATTGAGCATGTCTTCGTTGCTGTAGCCGAGCGAACGCAACAATATGGTCACCGGCATCTTGCGGCGGCGGTCGATACGGAAGTACACGTAGTCCTTCGCGTCGAATTCAAAATCCAGCCAGGAACCGCGATACGGGATGATGCGCGCAGAGAACAGCAGCTTGCCGGACGAATGCGTTTTGCCGCGGTCATGTTCGAAGAACACGCCGGGCGAACGATGCAACTGCGACACGATGACGCGCTCGGTGCCGTTGATCACAAACGAACCTGTAGGCGTCATCAGGGGCATTTCGCCCATGTACACTTCCTGCTCTTTCACTTCCTTGACCGTGGGCTTGGACGCTTCCTTGTCCATGATGGTCAGGCGTACGCGCGCGCGCAGCGGCGAAGCATAGGTCAAACCGCGCTGTTGGCATTCCTTTACGTCAAACGGCGGCATACCCAGCTGGTAACTGACAAAGTCAAGGCGCGCGTTTTTGGAATGACTCTCAATCGGGAAAATCCCGTTGAAGGCGGCCTGTAAGCCGTCATTTTTCCGTTGTTCCGGCGAAGTATAGGCCTGCAAGAATGCGGCGAAGGATTCCAATTGAGTGGACAACAGAAAAGGAACCGGCAACGCGCCGACTCGCTTGGCAAAACTTTTACGGATACGTTTTTTTTCGGTAAAAGAGTAGCTCATATAATCTCCACGATTGAGGAAAAAGACAGGGGCCAGAAAGCATCACCTACTTTCTGGCCGCTGACTTCTTAAAGCGGCAAAAGGCTGACGGTATGCCGTCAGCCTTTCAACAACGTACAACCTTACTTGAGTTCAGCAGATGCGCCAGCTTCGGTCAATTGTTTCAATGCGGCCTCGGCATCGGCCTTGGACACGCCTTCCTTAACTGCCTTCGGTGCACCGTCTACCAGATCCTTGGCTTCTTTCAAGCCCAGACCAGTAATAGTGCGGACTACCTTGATCGTATTCACCTTATTGTCACCGGCAGCTTTCAAAATTACCGAGAATTCGGTTTGTTCAGCGGCAGCCGCAGCAGCACCGCCGCCAGCAGCAGCCGGAGCAGCCATCGCAGCAGCGGAAACACCGAACTTCTCTTCAATCGCCTTTACCAACTCGTTGAGTTCCAGCACGGACATGTTGTCCAGAGCTGCCAAAAATGCGTCTTTATCGAATGCCATTTTATTTTCCTAACTTTAAAAAATTAATCGGATCAAGCAGCAGCAGGTGCTTTTTGCTCGGCTATCGCGCTGAGCACGCGAGCCAGGCCGGAAACCGGCGACTGCAACAGACCGCATAGTTGAGCCAGCAGCACCTCCTTCGACGGCACGGAAGCCAGCGCATTCACGCCCGCGGTATCCAGTATCTTGCCGTTGTAGGATCCCGCCTTAACTACCAGCTTATCGTTCGTCTTGGCGAATTCGTACACCACCTTGGCGGCAGCAACGGCGTCCGCACTGATGCTGTACACCAGCGGGCCAACCATTTTGTCAGCCAGTGATTCGAACTGAGTACCTTGCACTGCACGGCGCACCAGCGTGTTCTTCAACACGTGGAAATACACGCCAGATTTGCGTGCATTTGCGCGCAGCTTGGTGATGTCGCCGACCTTGATGCCACGATACTCCGCCAAGACGATGGTCTGAGCCTGCGCAACCTGTGCACCGACTTCCGCAACCACTGCCTGTTTTTCTTGCAGATTGAGACTCAAGTCTTCCTCCATTTTCCGGAATGTATTGTCTACATTCCATTGATTACAACAGCAACCTTGAGCCAGAAAAACAACTCCTGCTCGCGGGCACACCATCTACGTGGGCAGACGGATCACTCCGCCAATTAAATCTCCGGCCAACAACTCCTTTGATGCCTACGGTCTTTGATGCTGCCAGCACGCCAGCAGTCCAAAGATCAGAGGCGGCAGGATTTTCATCTTGCCGCCAAATTCGAAAAATTATGCAGCCAGGCTGGCCTGCTCGACGGGGATACCTGCACCCATGGTGCTGGAGATTGACAGCTTCTTCAGGTACACCCCCTTGGATGCCGCCGGTTTGGCCTTGTTCAGCGCATCGACCAATGCCAGCAGGTTTTCGCGCAATGCTTCCGGCGCGAACGAAGCACGGCCAATAGTGCATTGGACGATGCCGTTCTTGTCGGTGCGATATTGCACCTGGCCGGCTTTGGCATTCTTCACTGCACCCGCCACATCGGCGGATACCGTACCCACCTTTGGATTAGGCATCAAACCGCGTGGGCCGAGAATCTGGCCCAGTTGGCCGACCAGACGCATTGCGTCCGGACTGGCAATCAGCACGTCAAAGTTCAGGTTGCCACCCTTGATTGATTCGGCTAGATCGTCGAAACCCACGATGTCCGCACCCGCAGCCTTAGCTTCTTCGGCCTTTGCGCCCTGCGCGAATACTGCCACGCGCACCGTCTTACCGGTTCCTTTAGGCAACACCACGGAACCGCGCACCAATTGGTCTGACTTGCGCGCATCGATTCCCAAGTTTACCGCGACATCGATAGACTCATCGAATTTTGCCACGGCAGTTTCTTTAACAAGATTCAACGCATCATTCAGGGGGTACAGCTTGTTGCGATCGACTTTGGCTGCAATTGCTTTATAGCGTTTGGACATGTTATACACCCTCCACGGTGATACCCATGCTGCGCGCGCTTCCCGCAATGGTGCGCACTGCGGCGTCCATATCGGCAGCCGTCAGATCAGGCATCTTGGTTGTTGCGATTTCTTCCACTTGCTTGCGGGTCAACTTGCCTACCTTGTCGGTGTGCGGCGTTTTGCTGCCTTTTTGCACACCGGCGGCCTTCTTGATCAGAATGGTCGCGGGCGGAGTCTTCATTATGAAGGTGAAACTCTTGTCCGCAAAAGCGGTGATCACCACCGGAATCGGCAAGCCGGGTTCCATGCCTTGTGTCTGCGCATTAAACGCCTTGCAGAATTCCATGATATTCAAACCGCGCTGACCTAATGCCGGGCCAATTGGCGGGCTTGGGTTTGCCTTGCCTGCAGGCACTTGCAGCTTGATATAGCCAATAACTTTTTTTGCCATGATGCACTCCTATCAAACGGGTACCAGCGAAACGTTTCGTCTCTCCCCAATATAAGAAATAGCACAAGGGAAACTGCATCTGCATTTTTTGCAGGCTGCGTTCCCCATCTGCATTTCTCGCGCTTCAGCCCTTTTCTACTTGGCCGAAATTCAGCTCCACGGGGGTCGAGCGACCAAAGATAGTCACCGCCACGCGTATTTTATTCTTGTCGTAATTGACATCCTCTACCGTACCATTGAAGTCCGTAAACGGCCCTTCCTTGACACGCACCGCCTCGCCCACCTCAAACAGCACCTTGGGTCTTGGTTTCTCAACCCCGGCCTGCATTTGCTGCATGATATGCTGCACTTCCTTTTCGCTGATCGGCGTAGGTTTCATCGCCGACCCGCCCAGAAAACCGGTTACTTTTGGAGTACTCTTCACCAAATGCCAGCTTTCGTCAGTCATTTCCATTTCGACCAACACATAGCCGGGGAAAAACTTGCGCTCGGTAATGCTCTTTTGTCCAGACTTCAGCTCCACGACCTCTTCGACAGGTACCAAAATCTGGCCAAACTTATCCTGCATCCCCTCGCGCTGAATACGCTCGATCAATGCGCGCTGCACGCTTTTCTCAAACTGCGAGTACGTATGAACAACATACCAATTCTTGGCCATCACTCACCCCGTCCCATCAGTTTATTCACTACCATCATCAAACTGGCATCCACCGCCCACAGAAACAAAGCCATGATGATGGTAAACAGGATCACCACACCAGTGGTCTGCAGCGTTTCCTTGCGCGTCGGCCAAACCACACGCTTTGCCTCCGCAACAGAATCCTTGGCAAAAGCAAAAAAACGCTTGCCCGGCTCGCTGGTCCACGCCACTCCTGTAGCCAGCACCAGTCCGGCCAATACCGAAGCCAGCTTCAGCACTGCCGCACTGTCGTGCAGGTAATAGAAGCCTGCGACGCCCGCCACAACCAGCAGAAAGGCCACCAGCAACTTAATTTTGTCTGCCATGCGCGATTATTCCAATCAACTTTTACTTACTTTTGGCAGGCCAGGAGGGTTTCGAACCCCCAACCCTCGGTTTTGGAGACCGATACTCTACCAATTGAGCTACTGGCCTAAAATTCAGGAGCGAAAATTGAGAGTTGCAAGCCAAGGAAAAACCCTCCCCTCAACCCTCAATCCCCGATCCTGTTATTCAATAATCTTTGCAACCACACCTGCGCCGACAGTACGACCACCTTCGCGGATCGCGAAACGCAGGCCTTCTTCCATCGCGATTGGGTTGATCAGGCTGACGGTAATGCTGACATTGTCGCCGGGCATGACCATTTCGGTGCCC
>JAUYGW010000124.1 GCA_030690245.1 Gallionella sp.
ATTCCGTCGCGCGTCTGATCGGCGCGCCGCCCGGCTATGTCGGTTACGAGGAAGGCGGCGGCTTGACCGAAGCGGTGCGGCGCAAGCCCTACAGCGTCATCCTGCTCGACGAAGTGGAGAAGGCGCACCCGGACGTATTCAACGTGCTGTTGCAAGCCCTGGACGACGGGCGCATGACCGACGGCCAGGGGCGCACCGTGGACTTCAAGAATACTGTGATTGTGATGACCTCCAACCTCGGCAGCCAGATGATCCAGCAGATGTCCGGCGACGATTACCAGGTCATCAAGCTCGCGGTGATGGGCGAGGTGAAGAGTTATTTCCGCCCCGAGTTCATCAACCGCATCGACGAGGTGGTGGTGTTCCATGCGCTGGACGAAAAGAACATCAAGTCCATCGCGCGCATCCAGTTGCATTACCTGGAAACACGGCTGGCGCAGATGGAGATGAAGCTGGCGATCAGCGATGCCGCGCTGGCCGAGATCGCCACCGCCGGTTTCGACCCGGTATACGGCGCAAGACCGCTGAAACGTGCGATCCAGTCACAACTGGAAAACCCGCTGGCCAAACTGATTCTGGAAGGCCGCTTCGCCGCGAAGGACACCATCAAGGTGGATTGCGTGGGCGGGGTGATGAAGTTCGGGAAAGGTTGATTTCTACGGCGTATGAAACGACAAGGGCTGCTTCGGCAGCCCTTCGTTTTTATAGGCATGAGGATGCGGAAGGTTTCCGGCGGATTCGCGCCAGAAACCAACATGCCGGCTTCAAATTCCCCTTTTTGGTTTTCCGGTCTATGAATGTGTTAACAATTGTTGACGTGTTCACTCGTTAACATGCCGCGCGTCTAGATTGAACATATCCAGTAGCTGCGAAAAAATAATCCTATCTGTTTCAATTAGATAAATATTGGCATGTTTTGTGCTAGCTAATAAAGGATGCGCCCGTTAAATGAGCATGTGTTTTCGCAAGAGAGCCGATGCATCAAAAATGTAACTTGGTTCAAATAAACAAGGAGACTCGTCATGACAACACATAATTTTGCTTTTGCTTTGATCGCAGCATGCGTAGGTTATCTTATTCTGGTTTTGAACTTGGTTTAAGTTTGGACACAATGCGTTTTCCAGGGGGGTGATATGAAAACTAGAATGTTGCTGGGTGCCGTCATGTTGGCAGTGCTTTCCTTCAACGTGCCGGCCGAGGATATGGCGCTGGTGCCGGCGCATGATGCCATCAAGGTCTTGAAACGAGAGGAAGTGAGTTTCAGGGAAGATGTGCAGCCCATCCTGCATGACTATTGCGTGAGCTGCCACTCTCCGGGCGGTAAAGGGCATGCCAAAAGCGGCCTGGATTTAACGTCC
>JAUYGW010000129.1 GCA_030690245.1 Gallionella sp.
GTCCATCCAGGAGGTGATGAAGACTCTGCTGGAGGCGGCGGCGCTGGTGGTGCTGGTGATGTTCATCTTCCTCGGCAACTGGCGCACCACGCTGATTCCGGCCATTGTCGTGCCGGTGTCGCTGATGGGCGGGCTGCTGGGGCTGTATGCCTTCGGCTTCTCGATCAACGTGCTGACACTGTTCGCGATGGTGCTGGCGATCGGCATCGTGGTGGACGACGCGATCGTGGTGGTGGAGAACGTCGAGCGCAACATGCGCGCCAACCATCTCGATCCGCGCGCGGCGACGCGCCAGGCGATGAAGGAGATCACCGGGGCCATCATCGCGATCACCCTGGTGCTGATGGCGGTGTTCGTGCCGATGGCGTTCTTCGGCGGCTCCACCGGCGCGATCTACCGCCAGTTTGCCGTCACGCTGGTGGTGACCGTGGCGTTCTCCGCCTTCCTCGCGCTGTCGCTGATGCCGGCGCTGTGCGCGAGCCTGCTCAAGCACGACCCGGAAAGCGCGGAACGCGGCCTCCACGGCCGCTTCAACCGCTTCTTCGGGCGCGTCACGGAAAGCTACGTCGGCGGGGTCAACTACACCGCGCGCCGGCTGCTGCGCTCGCTGGCGGTCTACGCCGTGATCGTCGCGATCGCCGCGTGGACCTATGTGAAGCTGCCGGGCAGCTTCCTGCCCGAGGAAGACCAGGGCTACATCGTCACCGCCATCCAGTTGCCCCCCGCCGCCACGCGCGAAAGATCGCAGGCCGTGCTGGAATCAGTCGAGCAGTTTTTCCTCAAGCAGCCGCAGGTGGACAAGGTGATCGGCGTGCTGGGCTTCTCCTTCTTCGGCAGCGGGCAGAACATGGCGATCGCCTTCGTCAGGCTCAAGGACTGGGAGGTCAGGCCGGGCGAGGAGAACTCGGCGCAGGCGCTGGTCAGGCGCGCCAACATGGAGTTCTTCCGCATGAAACAGGCCATGCTGTTCGCGATCAATCCGCCGCCGATACCGGAGCTCGCCTCGGCCGGCGGCTTCGATTTCCGCCTGCAGGACCGCGGCGGGGCCGGCCGCGACAAGCTGCTCGAGGCGCGCAACCAGGTGCTGGGCATGGCGATGGGCGACAAGCGCCTCGCCGCAGTGCGCCCCGAAGGCCAGGAACCCGCGCCGCAGCTTTTCTTCGACATTGACCGCGACAAGGCGGAGACGCTGGGCATCGCCGCCGCCGACCTCAACGACACGCTGCAATCGCTGCTCGGCGTGTCCTACATCAACGATTTCGTGCGCCAGGGACGGGTGCTGCGCGTGCAGATGCAGGCCGAGGAAGCGACGCGCCGCAGCGAGGCCGACCAGCTGCGCACCGCGGTGCGCAGCAATGCCGGACGCATGGTGCGCCTCTCGGAATTCGTCACTACCAAATGGGTCGCGGGAGCGGCCAAGCTCGACCGCTATAACGGCCTGGCTTCGATGAAGATTTCCGGCGCGACCGCGCCGGGCGTGTCCAGCGGCGAGGCGCTCGCCGCGATGGAAGCCATCGCGCAGAAGCTGCCGCCGGGCATCGGCTTCGAGTGGTCTGGCATCTCGTCCGAGGAAAAAACCTCCGGCCAGCAGGCGCCGCTGCTGTTCGGCATCTCTCTGCTGGTGGTGTTCCTGGTGCTCGCCGCGCTGTACGAAAGCTGGTCCATCCCGCTGGCGGTGATGCTGGCCGTGCCGCTTGGGGTGTTCGGCGCGCTGACCGCGGTGGAGCTGCGCGGGCTGCCCAACGATGTGTATTTCAAGGTCGGGCTGATCGCCATCATCGGGCTGGCCGCGAAGAATGCCATCCTGATCGTCGAATTCGCGCGCCATCTCGAGGACGAGGGACGCGAGCGCATCGAAGCCGTGCTGGAAGCCTGCCGCCTGCGCCTGCGCCCGATCCTGATGACGTCCATCACCTTCATCGCCAGCGTGTTCCCGCTGGCCATTTCCACCGGCGCGGGCGCCGAGAGCCGCCGCGCCATCGGCACCGGCGTCATCGGCGGCATGGTTGCCGCGACCGTGTTCGCGATCTTCCTGGTGCCGGTGTTCTTCATGGCGGTGCGGCGCATCTTCCCGGGGCATGCGCGCAAGCACAAGGAGGAGCAGCATGATTAATGGCGTGGAGAAAACCATGCACCACGAAGTGCACGAAGCACGCGAAGGAAGGCAAGGCATGAGATGGAAATATCTTCGTGCCCTTCGTGTTCTTCGTGGTTCAAGTAGATGTCTTGCAGGAGTTTTTCTGCTGAGTGCGCTGGCGGGCTGTTCGATGATGCCCGGCTACCAGCGTCCCGCCTCACCCGTTGCCGCCGCCTGGCCGGACAATGCCCAGCCGGACGGTGTGCGCCGGGCCGCTGACACCGCCTGGCAGCATTATTATCCCGATCCGCGCTTGCAGGCCTTGATCAGGGCCGCGCTGGAGAACAACCGCGACCTGCGCATCGCCACCGCGCGCATCGCCGAGGCGCGCGCGCAATACGGCATCCAGCAGGCCGACCGGCTGCCCAACTTCAACCTGACTGCCGGACGCAACGCCTCGCTGACGCCGGCGGGCGCATCGGCATTCACCGCCAATGCCATTCACTCGCAGCGCTATGACGTGGGCATCAGCCTGGTGTCGTTCGAGCTGGATTTCTGGGGGCGGGTCAGCAGCCTGAGCGAGGCCGCCAAGGCCGGCTATCTCGCCACCGAAGCCGCACAGCGCGCCTTCCGCCTGTCGCTGGTCGCCGACGTGGCCAATGCCTACCTGTCGTTGCTGGAAATGCGCGAACGCGCGCAACTTACCGCAGAAACCGCCAGGACGCGTGCCGAAACCAGAGAGTTGACAGCACGCCGCCGCGATCTCGGCGTGTCCAGCGATCTGGATTTCCTGCAGGCCGATGGCGCGTATCAGGCCGCGTTGGCCGAGCGCGCGAATCTGGAACGGCAACAGGCCGCCGCCGGGAACCTGCTCGATGTGCTGGTCGGGCAGCCGCTGGCGCAGATGAAAGATCTGCCCGCCGGACGCAGCCTGGACGGACAGGACATCACCACCGACCTGATTGCCGGGCTGCCCGCCGAGGTGTTGTTGCAACGCCCCGACGTGCTGGCCGCCGAGCACAAGCTGATCGCCGCTAATGCGAACATCGGCGCGGCACGCGCGGCTTTCCTGCCGCGCATCACGCTGACCGGCAGCGTCGGCACGGCCAGCCGCACGCTGGCCGGACTGTTCGATGCGGGCAGCGGCGCGTGGAGTTTCCAGCCCGCGCTCACGCTGCCGTTGTTCGACGCCGGGCGCAACTCCGCCAACCTGGATGTCGCCGAGGCGCGCAAGGTCATCGCGGTCGCCGAATACGAGAAAACCATCCAGCAGGCTTTCCGCGAAGTCGCGGACTTGCTGAATGCGCGCGAAAAACTCGCCGAGCAGCTTGCCGCACAGCAGGCCAATGCCGACGCACAAATCCGGCGCCTGAAGCTGGTTGAAGCGCGCTACGGGGCAGGCATCGCCAACCATCTGGAAGTGCTGGATGCGCAGCGCGAATCGTTCGCCGCACAGCAAGGCGCGTTGCAGGTGCGGCGCATCCAGCTGTCAGCCGCCGCGCAGCTTTACAAGGCGCTTGCCGGGCAAGACAGCGCGGCGAATGAGGCAGGCCAATGATGCATGAAGCCGGAACCGGAACCGCAACCGAACAAACCCGCGAGCGGCTGCTGAATGCGGCGCGCGAGGAGTTTTCTCGGCATGGTTTTCAGGGGGCGACGGTGCGCGAGATCTGCCGCCGCGCCGAAGCGAATGTCGCGGCGGTGAATTACCACTTCGGCAGCAAGGATGGGCTGCTCGCCGAAGCCCTGAATTTCGCACCGCTCAAGGCCATGCAGCTCGCCAATCTCGAAGCCGACGAAGATCCCGAGGTGCGGCTGCGCCTGTTTATCCGCGACTTCATGCTGATGCTGCTGGATGAAACGAACGGTTCGCTTCCTTGCCGGATCATGGCGCGCGAACTGGCCGACCCCACGCCCGCGCTGGACAAGATCGTGCGCGAAGCCATCGCGCCGCTGCACGAATTCCTGGGCAAACTATTGCGCGAAATCGCCGGGGAAAAGACCGGGGAAGCCGAGTTGCACCGTTGCGTATACAGCATCCTCGGCCAATGTCTTTATTACCGCCACTCCCATCCGGTACAGCAACGCCCGCATCCCAAGCTGCGCTATGACCAGAAAGAAATTGCCGCGATTGCACAGCACATCGCGGATTTTTCCATTGCGGGAATTAATTTCATTTCCGAATCGGCGGCCAAATAAATCGGCAAGGCAGGGGCGCGAGTTAACCTGGCACTTACCCAGTTAACCAGCCGCAAAAAAACCACCGGCCAAGGCAGGTGGTTTTTGTTTTACTGACGAATACCGCGCAGGACTTAAGTATTCCCTCCACCTTCGTAGATGCCCTGCCTGGTGCGTTCGAGTTCCTGTTCCATGGTGTAATGTTGCTCGGATGCACCCAGAGCAACGGAAGCGGGGCTGGCACGCCCATCTAGATTCAACAGTTCCTTGATAACCGCGTTGGCATCGCTGACGGGAGGCACCATAAGCATTAGCAGTTGGTCATAGACCTCCCGGTCGATGGAGATTTTTATTTGGTCAGTCATGTCATTCTCCCGAATAAAAAGTTGCAAATAAACACATCCCTTCCTTTATGAGCCGATAAATATCTCATGTTTTGATGCTATGAATTTATCAGAAATTCTTCTGTACGCTGGCGTACATACCGCATGGCATATTTCCTATCGTACTGCTCACGGTACGCTGTACCGACAGGTTGCTAGACTGGATTGTCCTGATCGAAGAAGCAGTGCTCCAGGCCGAAGTGCGCCGACAAGTGTTCGCCCAGCGCCTGTATGCCCAGCCGCTCGGTGGCATGGTGGCCGGCGGCGATGAAGGCCACGCCGCTTTCCTGCGCGAGATGGAAACTCTGCTCGGAAATCTCTCCGCTGATAAAAACATCCGCGCCCTGCGCGATGGCCGCCTCAAAATAGCCCTGCGCCCCGCCGCTACACCACGCGACTTTCCGGATATTCTTGGCGCCATTCCCGATAACTTGCGGGACGCGCTGCAGGCCTTGTCCGACCTGCGCGGCAAATTGCGCGAGCATCTGCGGGGCCGCCAGCTCGCCGAGGCACGCGATGCCCTGCTCGCCGAACCGGCTCTGCTCCGCCAGCCCGAGCAATTTGCCGAGCCGCGCGTTGTTGCCCAGCTCGGGATGCGCATCGAGCGGCAGGTGATAAGCCAGCAGGCTCACGTCATGGCGCAGCAATTCGGCGATGCGCCGTTTCTTGATGCCGGTTATCGCGGCATCCTCGTTGCGCCAGAAATAGCCGTGATGCACCAGGATCGCATCCGCACCCCATGCGATCGCGGCATCCAGCACCTGTTGCGAAGCCGTCACGCCGGTGGCGATGCGCCGCACTTCCGTGCGCCCTTCCACCTGCAAACCGTTCGGGCAGTAATCCTTGAACAAAGTAGTTTGCAGCAGGCTTGCGTTATAATCGCGCAATTCATTGAGCAGCATGTAAGCACCTTTAATTTCAAGCATATCGATTAACCTATAAAAAGCAGTTTAGCCACGGATTAACACAGATGAACACGGATTACCAATGGGTTAGTTTTCTTATTCATACCACCTTTCGGGTGAATGAGAGATTTTCAACAACTATTTGTTTTATCAGTGGTAATCCGTGTATATCCGTGGCTAATCGCCGCTTTTAGGATTAATCATACCATGCGTAAATACTGGCTTTTATTCACCCAGACCGTCACTGTCGCGCTGGCGTTGCTGTTTATCGTCCAGACCCTCAAGCCGGAATTGCTGCCGAATGCGGCGCGCAGCGGAGTGGTCACGCTGCAGGAAAGCGCGCCGCAGGTGGCGGATGGAAAAAACCTAGCCATGGGCTTAAGCGCCGCCGCGCAGAAAGCCATGCCCAGCGTGGTGAACATCTTCACCAGCATCGTCATCAAGACGCCGCTCCATCCATTCATGGAAGACCCGCGTTTCCGCTTTTTCTTCGGCGATCCGCGCGATATGGAACCGCAAAGCAGCTCCAGCCTGGGCTCCGGCGTGATCGTCAGCCCCGACGGCTACATCCTCACCAACCACCATGTCGTTGAGGCGGCCGACCAGATCGAAGTCGCGTTGGCGGACGGGCGCAAGACCAGGGCGCATGTGATCGGCTCGGACCCGGAGACCGACCTCGCCGTCATCAAGGTCGAACTGCCCGGCAGCCTTCCCGCCATCACCTTCGGCCACCCGGAGCGGGCGCAGGTGGGGGACATGGTGCTCGCGATCGGCAACCCGTTCGGCGTGGGGCAGACCGTGACCATGGGCATCATCAGCGCGCTCAAGCGCAGCCATCTGGGGTTGAACACCTTCGAGAGCTTCATCCAGACCGATGCCGCGATCAACCCCGGCAATTCCGGCGGCGCGCTGGTGGACGTGAACGGCAACCTGATCGGCATCAACAGCGCGATTTATTCGCCGAATGGCGGCTCGCTCGGCATCGGTTTCGCCATTCCCGCCAGCATCGCCAAAAAAACCATGGAGCAGATCATCCAGAGCGGCTCCGTGACGCGCGGCTGGATCGGCGCGGGGGTGCAGGAACTGACTCCGGAACTGGCCGAATCTTTCAAGCTGGGCAGCACCAAGGGTGTGCTGATCACCGAAATCATACGCAACAGCCCGGCGGAACAGGCAGGCATCAAGACCGGCGATATCCTGATTGCGATAGACGATCAAACCATCGACGACTGGGACACAATGCTGGAAACCGTGGCCAACCTGCCGCCCGGCAAAGTTATCACGGCCAGGCTGATGCGCAACGGAACAGTGACAAGTTTGCCGGTTAAAATCGGCAAGCGGCCAAAACCGAGGGAGCAGTAGCCGCATGGCAAGCCGTCCAACGCACCAAATGAAAGAGCCGCATTAGCGGCTCTTTATCCTTAAACCTAAAAAACGCAACTCACCACGAAGAACACACACGAAGATTTTTCAATGGGCTATGTGCGACTGAACGCTCACCCATGTGGTGTCTGGTGTTTTTGTGACAACCAACTGTTTTCTTCACGTCCTTCGTGTTCTTCGTGGTGAAGTGCTTTTCTCAGGTTTATTCTTTGCGCTATTGTTTTTACGTCGGCTTGGTCTTCCCCTTGACCATCCAGCTCGCAACCACGATACCGGCTTCATAGAGCAGCCACAGCGGGATCGCCAGCATGAATTGCGACACCACGTCCGGCGGGGTGAAAATCGCGCCGAGGACGAATGCGCCGACGATCACGTAGGAACGGATTTCCCTCAGCTTCTCGACGCCGACGATACCCATGCGCACCAGCAGCACGACCGCCACCGGCACCTGAAAGGTGACCCCGAACGCCACGAACATGCCGAGCACGAAGCTGAGGTATTTGTCGATATCGGTCATCACCGCCACGCCCTCCGGCGCGGAGGCGGTGATGAAGCCGAACACCACAGGGAACACCGCTAAGTAGGCGAACGCCATGCCGCAGAAAAACAGCAGCGTGCTGGCGACGATGAGCGGCACGACGAGGCGCTTCTCGTGCGCATACAGGCCGGGGGCGACGAAGCGCCATACGTGATAAAGAATGTATGGCAGTGCAATCAGTAAAGCGGCCATCATCGCGACCTTGAGCGGCACGAAGAACGGTGTGGTGACATCGGTGGCGATCATCTGCCCGCCTTTGGGCAGCTTCGCCAGCAGCGGCTGCGCCAGCAGGGCATAGAGGTCGGAGGCCCAAGGGAACAGGCAGATGAACACCAGCAGCAAGGCCACGGCAACATGCAGCAAGCGGGTGCGCAGTTCGATCAGGTGCGCGACAAAGCTTTCACTGATACCCATTAAACTGGCTTGCTTGGCGTAGTGGAAGATTGGGCAGCAGGCTGTTCATCGGATGCGTCGGGCGATCTGCCCATCTGCGCATCCAGTATTTTCTGCTCCAGGGACAGCCTGGCCTCTTGCGTGGCCTGCTCGATAGCGGTGATTTCCTTGCCGATGGCGCCGCGCAGTTGTTTGGCTTCCTCGATTGCCATGTCGTTGGCAATGTCGTTCTTGATGCTATGCACATAACGCTGCATCCGCCCCCACAAATTCCCCATCGTGCGCGCCACTTTCGGCAACCGCTCCGGGCCGATGACGACAAGCGCCACCAGCATGACAATCATCAGCTCGGAGAATGCGATGTCAAACATTCGTATTCGACTTGTCTTTCGTCTGCGTTTTCGATGTCACTTCGCCTTCAATGGCCTGCCCGTCCTGCTGGGTCTGCTTGGGCTCATCGTCGCGCACGCCTTCCTTGAAGTTTTTCACCGCGCCACCCAGGTCGCTGCCGATGTTGCGCAGCTTCTTGGTGCCGAATATCAATATAACGACCAGCAATACGATCAGCCAATGCCAAATACTTAATCCGCCCATCACGTTCTCCTTCAGATAATTGACTGTTAACCGCGCCGCACCATGGGCGGAATGATGCCGCCGCCGATGATGTGGATATGAAAATGAAACACTTCCTGCCCGCCGCCCTTGCCGGTGTTGATCACGGTGCGGAAGCCGTTTTCCAGCCCCTGTTCTTTCGCCAGCCTGGGCGCCAGCAGCAGCATCTTACCAAGCAAGGCGGCGTGCGTATCTTCGGCTTCCGCCAGCGAAGCCAGATGCAGCTTTGGGATCAGCATGAAATGCACCGGCGCAACCGGATTGATGTCGTGGAACGCCAGCACCTCGTCGTCTTCGTACACCTTGCTGCAAGGAATCTCGCCGCGTGCAATCCTGCAAAAAATACAGTCGGTCATTTATGCTCCTAAAACCTAACCCCTCCCCAGCCCTCCCCTTGTCAGGGGAGGGAGCCGCGTTCTCCTCCCCTGACAAGGGGAGGCTGGGAGGGGTTTATTTACGGCTTTCCTTTTCGGCGATGCCCGACAAGCCTTCGCGGCGCGCCAGTTCGTTCAGCACATCATCCGCGCTCAGGCCTTGTTTTGCCAGCAGCACCATGCAATGAAACCACAAATCGGCAATTTCATACACCAGATGTGTTTTGTCGCCCCCCTTGCTCGCCAGAATCACCTCGGTCGCTTCCTCGCCGATTTTCTTCAATATCGCGTCTTCGCCCTTGCTGAAAAGTTTGGCGACATAAGAGCTTTCCGGCGCTGCCTGCCGGCGCGCCTCCAGCGTTTCCGTCAATCGTTGCAAAATATCCTGATTCATTTTTTCGGGTTCATTTCTTGTAAATCTCATCGGGAGATTTCAGTACCGCATCCACTTCCGACCATTGCCCTTTTTCCAAACGGCGGTAAAAACAGCTTTCGCGTCCGGTATGGCAGGCGATGCCGCCTTGCTGTTCGACTTGCAGCAGCACCACATCGCCATCGCAATCCAGCCTGATTTCTTTTACTTTCTGGATATGTCCGGATTCCTCACCCTTGTGCCATAGCTTCTTGCGCGAACGCGACCAATACACCGCTTCGTTCTTCTGCCAGGTCAGCTTCAGGGCGTCACGGTCCATCCACGCCACCATCAGCACCCGCCCGGTGGCGGCATCCTGCGCGATGGCGGGCACCAACCCATCTTCGGACCAATTCACTTTATTCAGCCAAGCCTCGCTCATTCAAACCCCCATTCAGCCACAGAGTACACAGAGACCACAGAGAAAACCACCAGCACTTCGACTCAACAGATACTCTCTGTGACCTCTGTGTTCTCTGTGGCTAAACGATTTCAAGTTTATAACCTGACTTCAATACCCTGTTGCGCCATGAATTTCTTGGCCTGCTGCACGGTGTATTCGCCGAAGTGGAAAATGCTCGCCGCCAGCACCGCATCTGCCCCGCCGAGTTTTACGCCGTCGGCCAGATGTTGCAGGTTGCCCACGCCGCCGCTGGCGATCACCGGGATATCCAGCGCATCCGTCACCGCGCGCGTCAACGCCAGGTCGAAGCCGTTTTTCTGCCCGTCCCTGTCCATGCTGGTCAGCAGGATTTCACCCGCGCCCAAGCCCTGCATTTTTTTCGCCCACGCCACTACATCCAGCCCCGTCGCGTTGCGTCCGCCGTGAGTGAACACTTCCCAACGACCCGACGCAACCTGCTTCGCGTCGATCGCGACCACAATGCACTGCGAACCGTAACGCCCGGCGGCGTCCGCGACCAGTTGCGGGTTCAGCACGGCGGAGGTGTTGATGCTGACCTTGTCGGCGCCGGCATTCAGCAAATTCCGCACATCGCCGACTTCGCGCACCCCGCCGCCGACGGTCAGCGGAATGAACACCTGCGAGGCGACCTGCTCGATGATGCGGAAGATGATCCCCCGGTCGTCCGAGCTGGCGGTGATGTCGAGGAAAGTCAGTTCGTCCGCGCCCTGTTCGTCATAGCGGCGAGCAATTTCCACCGGGTCGCCGGCATCGCGCAGCTCGATAAAACTGACCCCTTTGACCACGCGCCCCGCCGTGACATCGAGACAGGGAATAATTCTTTTGGCAAGCATCCAGGCTTAACTGTTGAAGGATAGTTTGATCGGGGTCAGCTCGTCGGCCAACGCTTGCGCCGTGCGCAAATCCAGCGAACCTTCGTAAATCGCGCGGCCGGTAATTGCACCGGTGATGCCTTCCTGATACACCGCGCACAGCGCGCGCACGTCGTTCAGGTTGGTGATGCCGCCGCTGGCGATCACCGGCACATGCAGCGGGCTCGCCAGTTCGACGGTGGCCGGAATGTTCACGCCGGACATCATGCCGTCGCGCCCGATGTCGGTGTAAATGATCGCTTCCACGCCGTAGCCCTCGAAGCGCTGCGCCAGATCCGCCACGTCGTGACCG
>JAUYGW010000130.1 GCA_030690245.1 Gallionella sp.
AGCACTGCCTGCGCATAGCGCTGCGGCGCATTGGAAAACACCACTTTCCTGCCCGGCAAATTTTTCAACACATGGCGCAGGCGCGGTTCGCGCAACACCATCCGCTCAAGCTCCGGGAACTGGTGGGTGTGCCACAAAAAATGATCCGGGTCGGTGCCATGATGGCGCATCAAGCCGCTCAACGTCGCGCCATAGCGCTGCCAGTAATGCATGCGCAATGCGTTCGCCTCCGCCTCGTCCAGTTGCAGATGCAGCTGCAAATAGGCCGTCATGCTGCGGTTGATGTGCGGAAAGATGTGCGGCGTCGCGTTATGCAACGTGTTATCCAAATCGAATATCCACAACGGCTTTGTCATTCTTTAACCTATATTCCTCTGTTGGCGAAGAACGTTCTGGTATTTCAACGGATTATGCTACTTCTGTAGGTGCGAATTCATTCGCACATAACTCGTTGAACGTGCGAATAAATTCGCACCTACGAACCCATCAACTGAGATTTTAGGTTTAAGAGCTAGCCACAGATGAACACGGATATTCACGGATAAATGCCATCGGTAATCCGTGTTTCATCTGTGTCAATCCGTGGCTGGTTACTTGCTTTTTATCAGCGTGCCGACGCCCTCGTCGGTCAGGATTTCCAGCAGCAGCGCGTGTTCCACCCTGCCGTCGATGATATGCACCGAGCGCACCCCGCCGCGCGCCGCATCCAGCGCGGAGCCGATCTTGGGCAGCATGCCGCCGGACAGGGTGCCGTCCGCCACCAGGCTATCGATATCCTTGGGCGTCAGTCCGGAGAGCAGGTTGCCGTCCTTGTCCAGCACGCCCGGTGTGTTGGTCAGCAACACCAGCTTCTCCGCCTTGAGCACTTCCGCCAGCTTGCCTGCCACCAGATCGGCATTGATGTTCAGCGTCTCACCATCGGGCGCGACGCCGATCGGCGCGATCACCGGAATGAAGTCGCCGGAATCGAGGAAGGTGATAATGGATGGGTCGATTTTGGTGATCTCGCCGACCAACCCGATGTCCAGCATCTTGCCCGGTTCGTCCTTGCTTTCCAGCAGCAATTTTTCGGCGCGGATGAACGCGCCGTCCTGCCCGGTCAACCCCACCGCCTTGCCGCCGTGCTTGTTGATCAGGTTGACGATGTCCTTGTTGACCTTGCCCAGCACCATCTCGACCACATCCATGGTCTCCTCGTCGGTGACGCGCATGCCCTGCACGAAGGTGCCCTGCTTGCCGACGCGCTTGAGCAAGTCGTTGATCTGCGGGCCGCCGCCATGCACGATCACCGGATTCATGCCGACCAACTTCAGCAGCACCACATCGCGCGCGAAACTATCCTGCAACGCGGGCTCGGTCATCGCGTTGCCGCCGTACTTGACTACGATGGTCTTGTCGAAGAACCGCTGGATGTAGGGCATCGCCTCGGAAAGCGTGCGCGCTTTCTTGTCGGCGGCGGAAGGCGTAAGAGACATATTTTTCCTCTGAAAAAGGGGGTAAGCAGGCATTTCGGCGGGCATTGGCCGTTCCTCGAAACTTCGCTTTGTTTTCAGCAAAGCTCGTTTTCGCCGTCAGACGAAAGCCCGCAAATTTGGCGCGAATTCTACACCAGAAGAAAATTTGAATGGCTGAAAATAAACCTAAAAACCCCAGTTAGCCACGGATTGACACGGATAAACACGGATAAAACATTGCCTTATGAGGGTTTGGCATTTCACCCAAACGATATAGGGAAAAAGCTGATGCAACTCTTTGTTCATCTGTGTCAATCAGTGTTCATCTGTGGCTCAATTACATTTTCTAGGATAAATCAGGCGGCTCATGCCGTCCGTTGTTGAATCAAAGCTCGCGGGCACGGCGCGCCGTGCCCCTACAGAGCCGAAACTTCGACCATCACCGCATCGTCCGACAGCCCTTGCCCGCCACAGTAGGCATTCAGCTCCTGCCAGACCCTCTCCAGCGGCAGTTGCTCCCGGTGTATGCGCGATGCCAGCGCCTCCAGCCGCGCCTGGCCATACAACTCCCGCTCGACCGACATGGCTTCGGTGATGCCATCCGAATACAGATAGATATGCATGCCGGATTCCATTTCGGTCTGCGCGTGCGGCTCGAAGGTGTCGGTCGATTCGCTGATGCCCAGCGGCAAGCCGCTGGAGCTGATCCGGTTCATGCCGTGCGCGGCACTCAAACAAAGCACGGGCGGCAGGCCGCAATTCCATGCCATCACCCCCTTGCGGTCAGGCAGCAGCTCCAGCGCGCCGGCCGCCATGTAGAGCTGGGTGGGGAGCTGGCGGCACAGGATACGGTTCATCTCCTGAAGGATGTGGCGCATGGTGCAGCCTTCGGCGCTCAAATGGTAAAAGATATAGGAAACCAGCGGGCCGCCAAACGCTGCCGGCAAACCGTGGCCGGAGAAGTCGCCGACCAGCACATGCTGGGCGCCGTCCGGACGATAGGCGGACAGGACAATGTCGCCGCAGGTCTTTTCCAGCGATGACTGGATATGCCGCACCTTGCGCCCATCGAACGGGCTCGCCGAACGCATTCTGGAAACGATATCCTCCAGCAATTCTTTTTCGTCGCTGAGAATCAGGTTTGTTTCTTCAAGTTCGCGGCGCACCTGCCGCAGGGCGAGCTGGGTCTGCACCCGCGCCTTCACGATGGCGGGAACGACCGGTTTGGTCAGATAATCCGCCGCACCAAGCGCCAACCCCTGCACCTCGTCCTCGGTTTCCGCCCTGGCGGTAATGAAAATAACCGGGATGCCGGCAGTGGACGGATCGGCTTTGAGTTGCCGGCACACTTCATGGCCGTCCATCCCTGGCATCATGACATCGAGCAGGATCAAATCGGGATGCTGCGCCGCCGTTATTTTCAGCGCCAACGGGCCGCTGTTGGCGATCTTTATCGTGTAGTCCGCGCCCAATATCCCGCGCAGCACATCGATGTTCTCCGGCGTGTCGTCCACCACCAGAATGGTCGGCTTTACGGGGGGCCGTCGGCTCATGACAGCGCTTCTTCCTTTTCATTCGGTGCGCTGGCAACGTCGCTGTATTCAGTCGCGATCCGCCGCACTTCCGTTTCCGCTTCCAGAAACAGCTTGACCAGATCGGGATCGAAATGTTCTCCCGCGCTCTTTGCAATCAGCTCCAGCGCCTTTTCCAGCGGCCACGCGGTTTTATAGGGACGCACGCAGGTCAGCGCATCGAAGACATCGGCAATCGCCACGATGCGCGCGACAATGGGAATATCCGTTCCGCTCAAGCCGTGCGGATAGCCCTGGCCGTTCCATTTTTCGTGGTGCCCCAGCGCGATCTGTTTTGCCATCTTCAGCACTTCGGCATCGTGCTCGCCGATGATTTCCGCACCGATTCCGGGGTGTTTCTTGATGACGTCAAATTCCTCATCCGTCAGCTTGCCCGGCTTGAGCAGGATATGATCCGGGATGCCGATCTTGCCGATGTCGTGCATCATGGAAGCGTACATCAGCAGCTCCGCCTGCGACGCCAGAAACCCCGAAGCCAAGCCCAGCAGTTTGCTGAAATTGCCCACCCGCACGATATGCCTGCCTGTCTCATTGTCGCGATAGTCGGCCGCGCGCCCCAGCTGCTGGAGCATGACGAGATGCGTCTGCTCCAGTTGCCGGTTGTTGTGCTCCAATTCGCCGGTGCGTTCCGCCACCAGTTGTTCCAAATAGCGGTGCTGATCGGACAAGGCCAGATGCGCCCGGACCCGGGCGCGCACAATGGGAGGACTCACCGGCTTGACGATGTAGTCTGCCGCACCCAGCTCGAAGCCCAGCGTTTCATCCGCCACCTCTCCGCGCGCGGTGACAAAAATAATCGGGATATGCCGGGTAGCCTCGTTTCGCTTGAGTTGGCGGCAGACCTCATAGCCGTCCATGCCGGGCATCATGACATCGAGCAGGATCAGATCGGGAGGTTGTTCCGCCGCTATTTTCAGCGCCAGGGGGCCGTTATTGGCAATCTTTATCGTGTAGTCCGCGCCCAATATCCCGTGCAGCACATCGATGTTCCCGGGAGTATCGTCCACGACCAGCAGGGTATTTTTTTCAGTGTTGCTCATATCCGTTCCAAGACAATGCGCTGTACTTCCGCCAGCGCCTTTTCGTAATCATAATCGTTTATATGCCGGTTCAGCCGGGCAAACTGCGCAGCGGCTGCCGTGCCTTTTATCTGCCGGTTGATCAGGCGCAT
>JAUYGW010000136.1 GCA_030690245.1 Gallionella sp.
CGAAGATGATTGTGGCGGGTGCGTCGGCCTATGCGCTGGTGATCGACTGGAAACGCTTCCGCGCGATTGCCGATAGCGTCGGCGCGTACCTGTTCGTGGACATGGCGCATTACGCCGGCCTGATCGCGGCGGGTGTGTACCCAAGCCCGGTCGGTATTGCGGATTTCGTCACCAGCACCACCCACAAGACCCTGCGCGGTCCGCGCGGCGGCATTATTCTCGCCAAGGCGGAATATGAAAAAGTGCTGAATTCGGCGATTTTCCCCGGCATCCAGGGCGGGCCGCTGATGCACGTGATCGCCGCCAAGGCCGTGGCGTTCAAGGAAGCGGCCAGCAAGGAATTCAAGGTTTATCAGAAACAGGTGGTGGACAATGCGCGCGTGATGACCAAGGTGTTGCAGGAACGCGGCCTGCGCATCGTGTCCGGGCGCACCGACAGCCATTTGTTCCTGGTGGACTTGCAGGCCAAAAATATTACCGGCAAGGATGCCGAAACCGCGCTGGGGCGCGCGCATATCACGGTGAACAAAAATTCCATCCCCAATGACCCACAAAAACCGTTCGTGACCAGCGGCATCCGCATCGGCAGCCCGGCGATGACCACGCGCGGCTTCAAGGAACTGGAGGCGGAGAAATTGGCGCACCTGATTGCCGACGTGCTGGACGCACCGGAAGACGACGCGGTAATCGCGCGCGTGATCGGCGAAGTGAAGCTGCTGTGCGACAAGTTTCCGGTGTATGGCGCCTAAGAGCAGGATCGAGTAGCGAGGATTGAGGAGCGAGCTAAAACCAGCTCTCAGCTCCGCAATCTTCGCTTTTGCTCGATCCTCAATCCCCGCTCCTCGACCCTGATGAAGTGTCCATTCTGCAAAGGCGACAATACCCAGGTAGTGGATACCCGCGAAAGCGAGGAGGGCGACAGCATCCGCCGCCGCCGCCGTTGCCAGTCGTGCGACAAGCGTTTCACCACTTACGAGACGGTGGAGTTGCGTATGCCGCAGGTGGTCAAGCAGAACGGGATGCGCAGCGAATTTGACGCGGAAAAGCTGCGCACCAGTTTCAGCCGTGCGCTGCATAAACGCCCAGTGCCGACCGAACTGGTGGATGCGGCAATCGATCACGTGACCCAGAAAGTTTTTGCATTGGGCGAGCGCGAAGTCGGTTCGCGCCAGATCGGCGAGATGGTGATGAAGGAATTGCTGAAGCTCGACAAGGTCGCCTATATCCGCTTCGCCTCGGTGTACAAGAGTTTTCAGGATGTCGGCGATTTCGCCGAAGCGGTTGAGGCGGTGAGCAAGTCGCCGGCGCGCAGCAAACCAAAAGCAAATTAGCCACGGACTAACACGGATGATCACGGATAATCGAATTAATGGAAGGGAAATGCCGTACGCCCAGAAAAAAAACGAAATAACTCGGGGCTATAAGGATTTTTTTCGTGTGACTCCGTGTTCATCCGTGGCTAGTTGTCGTTTTTTGAATTAACAATGTTTACCCCGCAGGACAGTCAGTGGATGGCGCAGGCATTGCGGCTGGCGGAGCGCGGTTTGTACGGCACCAGCCCGAATCCGTGCGTCGGCTGCGTGCTGGTGCGGGATGGAAAAAGCGTTGGCAGCGGCTGGCATCGGCGCGCCGGTGAGCCGCATGCCGAAGTGCATGCGCTGCGCGAAGCGGGCGAAGCGGCGCGCGGTGCGACGGCTTATGTCACGCTGGAGCCGTGCAGCCATCATGGCCGCACGCCGCCCTGCGCCGAGGCATTGGTCGAGGCGGGAGTGGCGCGCGTAGTGGTCGCGGTGCAAGACCCTAATCCCGCAGTGGCGGGTGCGGGCATCGCGTGGTTGCGCGCGGCCGGCATCGCGGTCGAAAGCGGACTGATGGAAACGGCGGCGCGCGAATTGAATGCCGGGTTCTTCGCGCGCATGACACGCGGCATGCCCTGGGTAAGAAGCAAGATCGCGATGAGCCTGGATGGGCGCACCGCGCTGGGCAACGGCAAGAGCCAGTGGATCACCGGCGATGCGGCAAGGCAGGACGTGCAGCGCTGGCGCGCACGCTCCTGCGCCGTGCTGACCGGGATCAATACGGTGCTGGCGGATGATGCGCGGTTGAATGTGCGCGGGATAGAAACGCCGCGCCAGCCGCTGCGGGTGGTGCTGGACAGTCAGTTGCGCATTCCGCTTGAAGCGCGCGTGTTGATCGGGGGCGGTGTGTTGATTTACACCGCCATGCATGATGTCGAAAAAAGCGCGGCACTGGAGCAGGCGGGCGCATCGGTTTGCGTGCTGCCGGACGGCAAGGGACAGGTCGATTTGCCGGCCATGATGGGCGATCTGGCCAAGCGCGGCTGCAACGAAGTGCTGGTGGAAGCGGGCAGCATTTTGAACGGCGCATTGTTGCGCACCGGGTTGGTGGATGAATTACTGCTGTATCTCGCGCCGCAATTGCTCGGCGATGCGGCGCGCGGCATGGCGCAATTGGGCGAGCTGACCAGCCTGGATCAGCGCGTGAATCTTGAGTGGCTGGATGTGCGCCAGGTCGGCGAAGATATGCGCATTTTGGTGAAGGTGGAAAAGGCAAACCCCCCTCAATCCCCTCTTGTCAGGGGGGAAGCACTCCTCCCCTGATAAGGGGAGGTTGGGAGGGGTTTCGTGGAGCAACATCAAGGAGACAGAATGTTCAGTGGAATCATTGCCGATGTTGGCATCATCACCCGCGCGGAAGACCGAGACGGCGGCTTGCGCCTGAGTGTCGCAACCGAAGTGCTGGGTATGGATGACGTGCAGATCGGCGACAGCATCGCGGTAAACGGCGTGTGCCTCACCGTGGTAAAAATAGACGGCCACACTTTCACCGTTGACGTGTCGCGCGAGACGCTGGATTGCACCGCCGGGCTGGAGCGGCAGGGCGGCCATGTCAATCTGGAAAAGGCGCTGCGCCTGTCGGACCGGCTGGGCGGGCATCTGGTCAGCGGGCATGTGGACGGCGTGGGCGAGGTCGTCGCGTTCAACGACATCGGCGAAAGCTGGCGGCTGGTGGTGCGCGCGCCGCAGGCGCTGGCGAAATACATCGCGACCAAGGGTTCCATCACCATCAACGGCGTGAGCCTCACCGTGAACCATGTCGCAGGCTCGGAGTTCGACGTGAACCTGATCCCGCATACGCTGGATATGACCACGCTGAACGAATTGAAGACGGGCACGAAAGTGAATCTTGAGATAGACCTGATCGCGCGCTATGTCGAGCGCATGATGCAGGGCGAGAAAGAAGAATCGAAATGACTGACATAGCACCGATACAAGACATCATCGCGGAGATACGCGCCGGACGCATGGTCGTGCTGGTGGACGAGGAAGACCGCGAAAACGAGGGCGATCTGGTGTTCGCCGCCGAATTCGTCACGCCGGAAAAAGTCAATTTCATGGCCAAGCATGGCCGCGGCCTGATTTGCCTGACGCTGACCGGGGCGCATTGCAAACAGCTCGATTTGCCGCTGATGGTGCGCGAAAACGGTTCGCCGCTCGGCACCAATTTCACCCTGTCCATCGAGGCGGCATCGGGCGTGACCACCGGCATTTCGGCAGCCGACCGTGCGCGCACCATCCAGGCGGCGGCTAACCCGAATGCGCGGCCATCCGACATCGTGCAGCCCGGCCATATCTTCCCGCTGATGGCGCAGAACGGCGGTGTGCTGGTGCGCGCCGGGCACACCGAGGCGGGCTGCGACCTGGCGCAACTGGCCGGGCTGATGCCGGCAGCGGTGATCTGTGAAATCCTCAAGGATGACGGCGAGATGGCGCGGCTGCCGGACCTGATCGAATTTGCCAAGCAGCACCAGCTCAAGATCGGCACGATCGCCAGCCTGATCGAATACCGCAGCCATAACGAAAAGCTGGTCGAGCGCGTGGCGCAACGCAGCGTACAGACGGCTTACGGCCAGTTCGATTTGATTACCTACGTGGACAAGACCACGCAACGTGCCCAGCTGGCTCTGCTGAAGGGCGAGATTCGTCCCGATGTTGAAACCCTGGTGCGCGTGCATGAACCGCTGTCGGTGATGGATTTTCTGGAGCAAACCGACTATTCGCATTCCACCAGCGTGCATGATGCGCTGAAAAAAATCAGCCAGTCCCCATGCGGCGTGCTGGTGTTGATGCACCACGGAGAAACTTCGCAGGATCTGCTGACGCGCGCCGCCGCAACAATGGAGATGCATCCGGTGTTGCGCTGGGACCCGCGCAGTTACGGCATCGGCGCACAAATCTTGCGCGATCTCGGCGTCGGAAAGATGCGCCTGCTGGCCACGCCACGCAAGCTGCCCAGCATGACCGGCTTTGGCCTGGAAGTGGTGGGATACGCGAGTCACGAATAACGGAGTTTGTAGGTCGGGTTAGCGCAGCGTAACCCGACATATCCCTGGTTAATTGATAAGCAAACGTCGGGTTACGCTGCGCTAACCCGACCTACGAAATTAAAGAGGCTGATATGAAAGAACTGGAAAAAAATCTTAACGGCAGCGGCCTGCGCATCGGCATCGTGCAAAGCCGTTTCAATCCTGAAGTATGCGAGGGTCTGCTCGGCGCGTGCCGCGCGCAACTGGCGCAACAGGGCGTCGCAGAGGACGATATCACGCTGGCCACGGTGCCGGGCGCGCTGGAAATCCCGCTGGCGCTGCTGTGCATGGCGGAAAGCGAAAAGTTTGACGCGCTGATTGCGCTGGGTGCGGTGATACGCGGCGACACCTATCATTTCGAGGTGGTGTCGAATGAGTCGGCGCGCTGCGTGAACGAAGTCCAACTGGCGTGCGGCGTGCCGGTCGCCAACGCGATCCTCACCACCGACACCGACGAACAGGCGATCGCGCGCATGCACACCAAGGGCGGGGAAGCCGCGCTGGTAGCCATCGAGATGGCCAACCTGCTGCGGGAATTGGCATGAGCAATCCGGGCATGAGCAACTCGGGTATGAGCAATCCGGCCGCTGACCATGAAGTGAAAAAAGCGCCAAGCAAAAGCCCGCGCCATCGCGCGCGCGAACTGGCGTTGCAGGGCGTTTATCAATGGCGCGTCACGGCGGGCGAGGAAGCGCAAATCGAAAAGCAAATCCGGGACGAGAAGAACCTGGGCCGCTACGACAAGGAGCTGTTCTCCAAGCTGCTGCGCGGCGCGTTGAGCCAGCATGCCGACATTGAGGCGCTGCTCGCGCCGCATCTCGACCGGCCGCTTGCCGAACTCAGCCCAGTGGAATTTTCTGTGCTGCTGCTGGGCGCGTTTGAATTATCGCAACACCTCGAAGTGCCCTACAGGGTTGTTATCAACGAAGCGGTTGAACTGGCCAAGACCTTTGGCGGCACCGACGGCCACAAATATGTCAACGGCGTGCTCGATAAGCTCGCTCCTCAAGTGCGCGCCGTAGAATTTTCAGCGCGGAAATGATGGGAGTGAGTAGTGAGTAGGAAGCGGGTTTTTCCCACTCCCCACTGAGGCACAAAGTGCCGCTCCACTTACCACTTGCTTCTAAAAACATGTCCGAATTTGACCTGATCCGCCGACACTTTACGCGTCCTACACCAGGCGCGCTGCTTGGGGTGGGCGACGATGCCGCGCTGCTGCAAGTGAGTGTGGGCAATGTGCTGGCAGTATCCAGCGACATGCTGGTATGCGGTACGCACTTTCTTCCCGATGCCGACCCGTTTTTGCTGGGTCACAAAACCCTCGCGGTGAATCTGTCCGACATGGCGGCGATGGGTGCCGCGCCGCGCTGGGCAACGCTGGCCATCGCGTTGCCCGAAGCGGATGAAGCATGGCTGGCGCAATTCAGCGCGGGTTTCTTCGCACTGGCGCGGCAGCATGGCGTGGAACTGGTCGGCGGCGATACCACGCGCGGGCCGCTCAATCTGTGCGTGACGATCTTCGGCGAAGTGCCCGCGCAACAGGCGCTGCGCCGCAGCGGCGCACAAGTCGGCGATGAAATCTGGGTGTCGGGGCGGCTGGGCGATGCGGCGCTGGCGCTGGCGCATCTGCAGGGCCGCATCGCATTATCCGCCGCAGAACTCGCCGCCTGCCTGCCGGCCCTGCATCAGCCGCAACCGCGCGTGGCGTTGGGGCTGGCGTTGCGCGGCATCGCCAGCAGCGCAATCGATATTTCCGACGGCCTGCTCGCCGATCTCGGGCATATCCTGGAGGCATCGCAAGTGGGCGCGCAGCTTGATTTTGCGGCGCTGCCGGCTTCTCCCGCCTTGAATAACTGTGCATCGCAGACGCTGGCAAGACAATGCATCTTGTCCGGCGGCGATGATTACGAGTTGTGCTTTACCTCTTCTGCCGCGCGCCATGCGGAATTATCGGAGATTGCCGCGCGGCTCGACCTGCCGCTGGTCCGTATCGGGAAAATTGTTGCAGGGCGCGGCTGTATCGTGCACGATGCGTCGGGTAATCCACTCAACATCGAGGCTTGCGGTTATGACCACTTCCGGTGAATTGCTCGTCAAACCCAGCTTGCAGTTTGTGCTGAGCCATCCGGCGCATCTGTTGTCGTTCGGCTTCGGCAGCGGGCTGGCTCGCAAGGCGCCCGGCACGTTCGGCACGCTGGCCGCCTTTCCGATGTACTGGTATCTCGCGCCGCGCCTGTCGGATGCGATGTTTCTGCTCATGCTGGCGGGCACATTCGCCATCGGCGTGTGGGCGTGCAACATTACCGGCAAAGCATTGGGCGTCGCCGATTACGGCGGCATCGTGTGGGATGAGATCGTGGCAATGTTGCTGGTGCTGTTTTTTACCCCGCCGGGTTGGGAATGGTCGCTGCTGGCCTTCGTGCTGTTCCGTCTTTTCGATATCGTCAAGCCGCAGCCGATCCGCTATTTCGATAGCAACTGGCACGGCGGGCTGGGCGTGATGTTCGATGATCTGCTCGCCGCCGGCTATACCCTGCTGTGCCTGGCCGTTATCAAGAGCGTATTGCCATAATGAACGGTTTGCGCTGCCTGGCATGCGCACTGCTGTTTTGTATTGGCAGCATCGCGGAAGCGGCAGATTTTTTTGGCAAGGTGATCGCAGTGCTGGATGGCGATACCTTGCTGGTGCTGCGCAACTGCGAGAGGGTGGAGCCAAAGGCTCCGGGAACCCTACGGCGTCCCCCTTGCGGGGGCAACCGTCCAGCCAAAGTGCGGCTTGCTGAAATCGACGCGCCGGAAAAAATGCAGATATTCGGCGAAACATCCAGACGTTCGCTCTCCAACATGGTTCTGGGCAAGCAGGTGAAGGTGTCCAGCCAGGCGGTGGACAAATACGGGCGCATGGTCGCGCATCTCGGTTTGAACGACCTGGATGTGAATGCCGAACAGATCCGCCGTGGCATGGCGTGGGAGTATTCGCATTTCCACGGCAACAAAGTGTTGGTCGCCATGCAGGAAGAAGCCAAACAGGTGCCGCGCGGTTTGTGGGCGCTCGGCAATCCGGTTCCGCCGTGGGAGTGGCGCAAATTGCATCCAAATATCGCCGGCGATCAGCCCCCAGCTGTTAACTTGTCAAACACTGCTCCAGCTGCTGCAACTCCGCCCGGCATAGCCTGTGGCAGCAAGAAGTATTGTTCGAAGATGTCTTCGTGCGAAGAGGCCATGCATTATCTGACGCAATGCGGCATCCAGACGCTGGACGGCAACGGCGACGGCGTGCCTTGCGAGAAGTTGTGTTCTCCGAAGGAATCAAAAGTCGATTGAGCGACACCCCTGCGCATCGCAGTGCAACGCCGAGCCTTGTTGATGCCAATCGCCTAACACCCAGCGTTCGCAAATGTGCCCGTCGACCATATGCTCGTGGCGACCCGGGCGATGGGTGTGGCCGTGGATCAGGCGCGGATAGCCATGTTCGCGCAGCAGCGCGGCGACCGCATTGTCGTCCACATCCATGATTGCGCTGTCCTTGCTTTGCTTTTCCGCGATGCTGCGTTCGCGCAGTTGAGCGATATAGGCTTTGCGTTCCGCCAGCGGCTTGGCGAGGAACTGCCGCTGGAAATCTGCATCATGCACCTGAGTGCGGTAGCGTTGATATTCGGTGTCGCCGGTGCATAGCGTGTCGCCGTGGCTGAGCAGCGTCGGCGTGCCGTATAAATCGATCAGCACCGGGTCGTTCAGCAGCGTGGCGTGGCAGGCATTTGCCAGCGCCTCGCCCATCAACAGGTCGCGGTTACCGCGCAGCAGATAAACCTTGGTGCCGTGCTGAGCGAGGCTGCGCAATGCGGCAATCACCTGGGCATGAAATTCATCCTCCAGATCGTCGTCGCCCGCCCAGTAATCGAACAGGTCGCCAAGGATGTAAAGCGCTTCGGCCCTTTGACCGGGCTCTGGACAGGCTTGCGGCGCGAGCCCGGCGATGAAGCGCCGGAACGCCGCCATGCTGTGCGGCTGGTCGGCGCTGAGATGCAGGTCGGAGATGAATAAAGAATGGGGCATTGCAGGATCGAGGATCGGGGATCGGGGATCGGGTTAAAAGCGGTGCAGTGGTTTCACCTCAATCCTCGATCCACGATCCTCGCTCCTGATTTACTTCACCACTTCCGCTTTTGTGATGATGATGTCTTCTTCAGGCACGTCCTGATGTCCGGCGCGGGAGCCGGTCTTGGCCTTGCGTATCGCATCCACGACTTCAGTGCCTTCCACTACCTTGCCGAACACGCAGTAGCCGTAGTCCTGCGCATTGGGTGCAACATGGTTGAGGAACCGGTTGTTTTTTGTGTTGATGAAAAATTGTGCGGTAGCGGAATGCGGGTCGGAAGTGCGCGCCATGGCGACGGTGTAGGTGTCGTTGCCCAAGCCGTTCGCCGCCTCGTTCTGGATCGGCGCATTGACTTCCTTTTGCTTCATGCCGGGCTCGAAGCCGCCGCCCTGGATCATGAAATCTGCAATCACGCGATGAAAAATAGTGCCGTCGTAGAAACCGCTGTTCACGTATTCCAGAAAATTCTTCACGGTGTTCGGGGCTTTTTCGGCATCCAGTTGCAACGTGATGGTGCCGTGATTGGTGTGCAGTTTGACCATGGTTTTTTTGCCTTGAGTTAGAGAATGGGAGGGTTGCATTGCGCAGCACAGCAGCACTGCGAATAGGGCGGTGAACAGGCGCTTCATATTACGCGGCTCCTTCGTAAACGATCTGCCAGCGGTTGTTGTGTTTGATCCAGTATTGGCGCTTTTTCATCCGGTTAAACAGGTTGCTGCTGTTGTAGTCCTGCTCGAAATTGACCACTACCATGTTGGGTTGCTCCGGGTAGGTGAACACGCTGATATTCGAAAGCGTGACCTTGATCCATGCTTTCGCGCTGTTCACCAGTTGCTTCTGTTTTGCCCATGCCGCGTAATTAGCGCTGTCGCTGGAGAAATCGCGCGAGTAATGCCTGAGGTAGGCGCCGGTATCGAGGCTGGCCCAATCCTTGCGCCATTGTTCGATCTCCTGCAGCAGCGCATCGCGCTCGGCCTGGTCCTGTTCGTTGCTCCAGTCCATCTGGTTGGTGATGATGACCGGCGTGATGCCGACTTGCAGATAGGGGGCGATTCTTCTCAGGTCTTCATTCGCCAGCACCACGCAACCGTCGCTGGCGCGCGGCGGCCGGCTGTACGTGCCGCTGGGCGTGCCGTGCAGCCAGATGCCGCTGCCGGTGCGCTTGTTCTTGCGGTCCCATTCGTTCGGGTAGCTGAGCGGGTAGGCGCCGCTGCCATACATATCGGCAAGCTTGCTCTTAGGCAAATCGGCTTTGACGAAATACACGCCGATGGGGGTGCGCTTGTCGCCCTCGGCAACCTTTTCGGTGCCGAGTTTGCCGATGGTGATGTAAAAGTCGGTGACATAGCGCGGTTCGCCGTTCACGTTTTCATAAACGAACAGCGTGGCGCGGCTGGTATCCACCACCAGCGCATATTTCTGCTGCGCATCCAGTTTCCACAGGAAGCGCGGCGTGAGCTTGATGTCCGACGGGGACAGAACGCGTTGCAGGCGCACCCGCGCTTCGTCGCGCAGATCCTCGATTTTGTCGCGCGGCGCATGCGCCGCGCTGCCGAAGTTGTCGATCGCACCGGCGCGCGCCATCAGCACGTCGCCTTTGACCAGGTGCGCCAGCTTGAAATTGGGGTTGATGCGCAACAGGCTGTCCACCTCGTTGAGCGCGATGTCGAGGCGGCTGTTCTTGATGGCTTGCAGGCTTTTCGCCAGATGCGCTTCGCTGTTGTGCGAGGCCCCGGTATTGCGCAAGTCCGGCGCGGCATGCGCCATGCCTGCCAGCAAGCCGCACAACAACGAAGAAAGCAGTGTTCTGGTCAGCATGGCTTATTTGGTGTGCTCTTCCTGGATCAGCCAGTTGCCGCCGGATTTCACCATCAGCAAGGTCTTGCTGTCCGAGCTTTTCAGGTGGCTGGCGCGGTAGGACTGGCGAAACTTCACGGCGGCATGGTTGCTGTCACTGAAGTTCACGGTCGCGCCGCTGATGCCGACCCGGATGAATTTGGGTTTGCTGATGCGCTCATGGCGGGCAGCTTCCCAAGCCGCGCGGCTTTGACCGCCAGGCATCTTGAAATCGGCGGCATAGAACGACAGGTATTTCTTCACATCCTTGGCCGACCATGCGGCAGCCCAGGCATTGACGGTTTTTAATACATCGCCGCTGTTGTTCGATGCGGGAGGGGTGTTCTTTTCAGCGGGGGCAGGCTTGGTCGCGGCAGGTGCAATAGGCTCGGGCTTGACGGGTGGGTTTGCCGCCACATTGGCAGGCGCTGTCACTTCGGCCTTGCTCAGGGCAGGCGCTTCGGCTTTACTCAGGACGGGGTTGTTGCGCGCCGGAGCCGCTTTGCCGCGTGTGCCGCCGGCAAACAAATCCTGAATCATGGCCAGCTTGGTCTGCGTCGCGGTGTTGCTGCGATCCAGTTGCAGCGCGCGGTCATAGGCCTGACTGGCCATCTTGGCATAGATGTCGCCGAGGTTTTCGTGCGCGGTGGCATAGCTGGGATGGGTGCGTATCGCCATTTCCAGCGCCAGCTTGGCCTTGTCGTACTGGCCTTGGCTCGCATACAGCACGGCGAGGTTGTTGTAGGGTTCGGGCAGCTCCGGATAGTCTTCGGTCAGGGCCGAGAAGGCCTTGATCGCTTCGGCGGGCTTGCCCTGCTCGGTGAGGATCAGTCCCTTCAGAAAACGCGCCTGCGCGTCTTTAGGCTTGCCGGCCAGAACCCCATTCACCTTGTCCAGTGCCTGGCTGTGCTGCCCTTGCTTGAACAGCTTGTGGGCATCCTGAATGTCATCGGCATAAACAACGAGACTGGCGCTTAGCAGCAATGCGCCGGCAAAAAAACGGTTGAACATATTCATCGTGTTATTCAATTCCTTGGGTGCGCGGGTTTAACTATCTGCGGATTCTACCAAATTACGCGCACATTTTCACTTCCGGATGTGAGGATGCTTTGTGTTGGCAGCGGGAAAGGGTGAGGATATACCGTCTGCCGTCCGCCGGGTGATATAAGCGAATTTGGCCGCGTTGAAGCCTTCGAAGCATGGGGTGGTTTCATCTGCCGTTGCAGCCAAATAAAAAACCAGCCGAAGCTGGTTTTTTATTTGGCTGCTTTATATGTTACTTGCCGGTGAACAGTTGCTTCAGCATCCACAAGGAAAATAGAACTGTAGCTACTGCGGTTCCGATTGATGCTATGTCAGCAATAATCGCCATTTTTCTCCTCCCGAGAGAACTGAGTTGAACAAGAAAACAAGCCCAAGCGAGACGAATCGTAGCACAATCCATTGGGCAAACAAGCCCTTTTTTGATAGAATTCCGTTCAATGCTCCTGCGTGGAATTTGAGCGTAAATTCAGCCCGTTGCTTTCCCCATGCCGGATTCCCCGAGATTCGGCGGCGATTATCCAGTCAATATCCCCGTATGACCAAAAAACTCTATATCAAAACCTATGGCTGCCAGATGAACGAGTACGATTCGGGCAAGATGGCGGATCTACTGCGTTCCTGCGCGGGCATGGAACAGACCGATCAGCCGGAAGAGGCCGATGTCATCCTGTTCAATACCTGTTCGATTCGCGAGAAGGCCGAGGACAAGGTGTTTTCCGACTTGGGGCGCGTGCGCCCGCTCAAGCTGGCCAAGCCGGATTTGCTGATCGGCGTGGGCGGATGTGTCGCCAGCCAGGAAGGCGAAGCCATCGTGAAGCGCGCGCCGTATGTGGATGTGGTGTTCGGCCCGCAGACTTTGCACCGTTTGCCGCAGTTGTTGCAGGCACGCCGGGATACCGGCCGTCCGCAAGTGGACATCAGTTTTCCCGAAATCGAAAAATTCGATCATTTGCCCGCGCCTGTCCTGAACAGCGCCGCAGAGCCGCAAGCGACCCCCGGCATCGCTTTTGTTTCGATTATGGAAGGGTGCAGCAAATACTGCACTTATTGCGTAGTGCCCTATACGCGCGGCGAAGAAGTGTCGCGCCCGCTGGTCGATGTGTTGCGCGATGTGCAAGTGCTGGCCGAGCAAGGCGTGAAAGAGATCACCCTGCTCGGCCAGAACGTGAATGCCTACTGCGGCGCGGCGGAGGGCGGCGATACGGTGGATTTAGCCTTTCTGCTGCAGGCCATCGCCGCGCTGGAGGGGGTGGAGCGCCTGCGCTACACCACTTCGCATCCCAAGGAAATGACGCAACGCCTGATCGATGTGTACGCGACCACGCCCAAACTGGTCAGCCATTTGCATCTGCCGGTGCAATCCGGTTCGGATCGCATCCTGACGGCGATGAAGCGCGGCCATACCGTTCTGGAATATAAATCCATCATTCGCCGGGTGCGCGCGGTGCGCCCCGATATTTGCATCACCTCCGATTTTATCGTCGGCTTCCCCGGCGAGACCGAGCAGGATTTCGAGGCGACCATGAAGCTGATCGACGAGGTGGGCTTCGATAACAGCTTCAGCTACCTGTACAGCCCGCGTCCCGGCACACCGGCTGCGGAGCTGCGCGACGATACGCCGCACGAGGTGAAGGCCGCGCGCCTGAAGCGTTTGCAGGATCGCATCATGGAACAGGAGGCTGCTGTGGCGCAATCGATGCTTGGCACGACGCAGCGCGTGTTGGTGGAAGGCGTGTCGAAGAAGGATGCGCAGGAATTAGCCGGGCGCACCGACAATAATCGCGTGGTAAATTTCCCCGGTTCACCGGATATTGCCGGATCACCAGATATGGCCAGATCACAGGACATGGTCGGCCGCTTTGCCCATGTAAAAATCACGCAAGTGGTGCGCCATACCCTGCGTGGCGAACTGGTGACGAGCTTATGAGAGCAGAATTGAGCCACGGATTAACACGGATGAAATACGGATGAAACACAGATGAAACACGGATCAACCACCCGTATTTTATCCGTGAATATCCGTGTGCATCCGTGGCTAATTGCCTTCCCCCAAAAATGAATACACCGACAAACAGAACAAAACCGCATAAAGCTGCGCCCCACAAATTGTCACTGGCCGTGCAATACGCCTGCGACGCGCAAATTATGCCGACGCGCGCGCAGTTGCGCCGCTGGGTCAAGTCCGCATTGCAACACGATGTACGCATGACGCTGCGCATCGTGAATGAGGCCGAGGGACGCGAGCTGAACAAAAATTACCGCGGCAAGGATTACGCCACCAACGTGCTGACTTTCGTCTATGACGATGCCGATATGCTGCCCGGCGATGCCGATTTTATTTGTGGGGATGCGGTCATTTGCGCGCCGGTGGTGGAACAGGAGGCCGCCGCGCAGCACAAGGATCTGCTTGCCCACTACGCCCATCTCGCCATCCATGCCGCCTTGCATTTGCAGGGTTATGACCATCTCAATGATATTGATGCCGCCGAGATGGAAGCATTGGAAACCGCGCTGATGCTAAAATTGCACTTCCCCAATCCTTATCAAACGACACACATTGCAAATGGACGACCCTGAAAGTAATAAACCCAGCCTGTTGGAACGCCTTTCCGCATTTTTGCTGCGCGAACCGGAAGATCGCGAGCAATTGATTCAACTGCTGCATTCCGCCTACGAGAATAACCTGCTGGACGCCGACGCGCTGTCCATGATGGAAGGCGTGCTGCAAGTCTCCGAGCGCCAGGTGCGCGAAATCATGATCCCGCGCGCGCAAATGGATGTCATCGACATCAGCGAGCCGCCGGAAAAATTCATCCCCTTTGTCATCGAGACCGCACACTCGCGTTTTCCCGTGACCGATGGCAGCAAGGACAACATCATCGGCATCCTGCTGGCGAAAGACCTGCTGCGCTATTACGCCGGAGAAGAGTTTGACGTGCG
>JAUYGW010000137.1 GCA_030690245.1 Gallionella sp.
AGGGCGGGAGGCCAATCTACGATCAGGCTCTGGCTAAAAACCAGTCCTCAGGTCGGGACGGCCTTCCCGGTGAAACGTAAAACTTTACTCAACCTCCTATACAGCATTTCAGTAAATTCGATCATACAAGGTCGGGATTCAGCCCGACACGATGGCTGCGCCGGGCTGAAGCCCGACCTACGAAGCCAAAATGATTCCGCGCTATTACTTGAGTGGGTGCGGTAATGAACGCGCGCACCATCATGATCCAGGGCGCCACCTCCGATGCCGGCAAGAGCACATTGGTCGCGGCATTGTGCCGCTGGCTGGTGCGGCAGGAGGTGCGCGTCGCGCCGTTCAAGCCGCAGAACATGGCGCTGAACAGCGCGGTCACCGGCGACGGCGGCGAGATCGGGCGCGCGCAGGCGGTGCAGGCGCAAGCCGCGCGCCTTGCGCCGCATACCGACATGAACCCGGTGCTGATCAAGCCGAACAGCGATACCGGCGCGCAGGTCATCATTCACGGGCATGCCATCGGCAATATGGAAGCGCTGGAATATCACGCCTACAAAAACACGGCGCGGGCAGCGGTGCTGGAATCGCATCGACGCCTGTCTGCGCAATATTCCGTGGTAGTGGTCGAGGGCGCGGGCAGTCCCGCCGAAATCAATCTGCGCGCGGGCGACATCGCCAACATGGGCTTTGCCGAAGCGGTGGATTGCCCGGTGATCCTGATCGCCGACATCGACCGAGGTGGTGTATTCGCCCATCTGGTCGGCACGCTGGCGCTGCTCTCGGCAAGCGAACAGGCGCGCGTGGCCGGTTTCGTCATCAACCGCTTTCGCGGCGATCTGGCGTTGCTGCAGCCAGGCTTGGACTGGCTGGAGCAGCATACCGGCAAGCCGGTGATCGGCGTATTGCCTTATCTGCGCGACCTGCATCTGGAAGCGGAAGATGCCGTGCCTCCATCATCCCCTCTCCCTTGCAGGGAGAGGGTTAGGGAGAGGGTAGAAGTGAGTGTGGAAAAACTGCGCGTCGTCGTCCCCGTCCTGCCGCACATCAGCAACCACACCGATTTCGATCCGCTGCGCCTGCACCCGCAACTCGATTTCAGCTTTATTGCGCTGGGCGAGGCTATTCCCGCTGCCGATTTGATCATCTTGCCGGGCAGCAAGGCGGTGCGCAACGACCTCGACAGCTTGCGCGAGGCAGGCTGGGAAGGCGCGATACGGCGGCATCTGCGTTACGGCGGTAAGCTCATCGGCATCTGCGGCGGCTTGCAGATGCTGGGGCAGTCGATTCACGACCCGCTCGGCCTGGAAGGCGAAGCCGGCAGCAGTACCGGGCTGGGCTTGCTGGAACTGAGCACCACGCTGCAAGCGGAAAAACAACTGCGCAATGTGCGCGGCATGCTGATGCTGGAAGGCGCGCCGGTGTCGGGCTACGAGATACATGCCGGGGTTTCGGCGGGCCGCGCGCTGCAGCATCCGGCAGTGCAGCTTGAGCACGGCGCAGACGGAACGATTTCACCCGATGGAGCAATTTCACCCGATGGAGCAATTTCCCCAGATGGAGCAATTTCCCCAGATGGAACAATTTCCAGCGATGGGCAAATCCTCGCCACCTATCTGCACGGCCTGTTTGAATCAAGCGCCGCGACCGACGCGCTGTTGCGCTGGGCCGGGCTGCGCGAGGCGGCAACGCCCGATTATCGCGCGCGCCGCGAAGCCGACCTGGAGCGGCTTGCCGATGCAGTGGAGCAATATCTGGACACCGCGCAGTTGCGGGAATTATTTGCTTTGGAAGAGATGTCATGCGCGAACTGATCTTGGGCGGCGTGCGTTCCGGCAAAAGCCGCTTGGCGGAACAGCATGCGCTGGCCTCTGGCTTGCAGGTGGTCTATGTCGCCACCGCACAGGTGCGCGATGCGGAGATGCAGCGGCGTGTGGCCGAACATCAGGCGCGCAGGCCGGACCGATGGCTATCGGTCGAGGCAGGCCAGAATCTGGCCGAAGTCCTCCAGCGGGAGGCAACAGCGCAACGTTGCGTGCTGGTGGATTGCGTGACGTTATGGCTGACGCAGCTGCTGTGCGATGCCAGCGAACAGGAGCTGCGCCGCGAATGTGCCGCGCTGCTGGAAGTGCTGCCGCGCTTGCCCGGACAGATCATTCTGGTCAGCAACGAAACCAATATGGGCGTCGTGCCGATGGGCGAGTTGTCCCGCCGTTATTGCGACGAGGCGGGGCGGCTGCATCAACAAATAGCTTCATTGTGTGAGCGCGTAATTTTAATGGTGGCGGGGTTGCCGCTGGCGGTGAAGGGATCACCGTAGATACTCTGTTCAATGGCAAACATTTTTTCTGTGATTTTTGCATTTTCAGCCTCATGCTGGAATAGCGTAAAAACGGGTGTTGTCGAATTGTTTGTCGTACTTCAACATGCCGTGGATAGCATGCAGCAACTTGCGCATCACGGCACAAAGCGCTTGCAGGGGTAGCTTGCCGTTATCCACGAGGTGCTGGAAGTAGGCTTTAACGTATGGGTCATGCTGTTTGGCACTCAATGCCGGCATATAGAGAGCCGAACGAATGTGGCGGTTGCCGGCCTTGGATATGCGCGTTTTTCTATGGACGCTTTTGCCGGAATCGAAGGCGCGCGGATCGAGGCCGGCGAACTTTACCCACTCGCGGTGGGAAAGCCCCTGCGGCAACAGCAAAAGCTCACCCATCAGCGCGATGGCGCTGGTTTGGGCAATACCCTTGACGCTTGTGAGCAACTTGAACACACGCTCAAGATCGGCGTGTTTTTTGATTAAGACCAGCGCCTCTTTGCTTAAGCAATCAATGCGCTTCTCCAATTGGGAGATGGACAGATTGACATCGCGCAGCACGGCTTTCGGGTTTTCCTTCGAGGCGCTCAGCGCGTGGAGCTGGTTCTTGGCGGCGGCTTTCTGGCGGGTCAGCGCGTCGATGCGGCGAGCGAAACTACGCAGGGCGATCTTCTCATCGGACGGGCGCGCCCACGCAACGAAGTCCATGCGCTCGGCGTATTGAGCCAGTGTTTCAGCATCGACGGCGTCCGTCTTGCTGTTTTTCATCAACACTTTGGCAAAGTTGTGGGAGGACTTCGGATTGACCACCATGAGCCCCACACCGGCATCGTGAAGGGCGATGGACAAGTCGAAGTGATAGACCCCGGTCGCTTCCAGGCAGACGACGATGCCGGGCAGATTGACCAGCTTCTTCACCAGGCGGGCACGGTCAGCGGGGGCGTTGGCGAATTT
>JAUYGW010000138.1 GCA_030690245.1 Gallionella sp.
GAGTTGGCCACCAATGTTTCACCACGCCTCAGAACAAGCTCGATTTGACCGATTTTGCGCGACCTTGGGGTATCGCTTTGCGAATTGCTGCCAACTGTGCCGGCGTCAGTTCGCCGTCGTCGGCTTCATAGGCCGGCAGCACTTCTTTAGCCAGCTTGCGCAACGCATAGTGAATCACTTGCGTTTCCCCGGTGAAACCGAGATATTCGGCCAATTTTTCCACGGTTGAACGGCTGATGCCGTTCTGCGTGTCGGTTGACCGGAAACGGAGTAATAGTTGATCTGGTTTAGCTGTAGTAGTCATGATGTTCTCGAAAACAGCAAAAAGATATATTCAATATATCTTTCTTTGCTGCCATTGTCAATTGCCCAACACACGCGGGAGAAAATTGGTCAGCCCCTGACAGGGTGTTGAAACACGTAGCGAACGATGGCAGAACAAGGCGCGAAGGAACGAAAAAGCGGAGTTTACATACAGTAAATGAGCATTTTGAGTTCCTGAGAAACGCGGTTATGCCGAGCGCAGTAGTTTTTCAACACCCTGCTAGGCTTTCATCAATATGTTCCGCTATATCGCCCGCTCTCTGGTTATGCCGATGCCGATCTATTCCCGAGCGCAACTCGACCAAGATAGGCAGATGTTCGATGCGGCGGCAATAAATCCGGCGCTCTCCGTGAACATGCGGATCGTGGCGCTTCTCCTCATTCCCGGCTACCTCGGGAGGGGCTTCGTGCCGCGCGTGCGGTTGTACTACCAGCGGCGGCAGGGTGCGTGCCTGAACAGGCTTGGCGCGTTTAACCCTTGCCAGGGCTTTCACTTCCAATCCCGTTTCCACGCCGGTCACCGGCGGAGGAAGGCTGGGCACGTATTTCATGGTTAAACTCCAGGTTTCCGGATAAACGTATGCATCAATGCTTTGCTGCCCGAATCAGTTTAGCGGCCTCCGGAAAAGCCGGAGGCCGCGCCAGGATCGGATTGCTTATTTCCCACCCGGCATGAGCATGTCCTGACGGTCAATCATCTGTTCCATCATCATCTGCATCATCCCCATGTGCTCATCCATCATCTGATGCATGCCCATCATCATGCCCATACCCTGGCAACCTTCCATACCCATCTTCATGCCGCGCATCATACCCATGGTGTCGCGCATGGCTTGGGTGTGCTCTCGCATCAATTTCTGACGCTCGGCAGGGTCTTGAGTTTCACGCAGTTTGGCCATGAGCGCCTGAGCCTGTTTCATGCGCTCTTGCGCCTTGACCATCTGCGCATCAGCAACGCCACTGCTCATGGCTTTGTCAGGTGCGGCAGGCTGCTTGGGCAGCACATTTTTCCCGGCAACGGGTTTTGACGCAGACGCGCTGCCCTGTTCGGGATGATGCGCATCATCGGCATAAACCACGGGAACACCCGCACATAACGCCACCACAACACTGCTGATCAATAACTTTTTCATGGTTAACTCCTTAGGAAGGTCTGAATAAGTAGCAACAAATGGGAACGGCGAGCCCACATTCTGCTGCGGATATTCAAATTGGCCGGAAATTACCTTGGCAAGGGTCGTTTCATCGACCATCCCGCTTGATTTCCCATTCATCAGACGCACCTCTCCTGCGGAAGTCGCAACAGATGCCGTCGCGCCATGAACAGATTCGCCAGCGCCGCCACGACGAACAGGCGATTGCCGTTCTTCATCATTCCGCGATAGCTGGCTTTGGCAAAGCCGAAGAGGCGCTTGATGATGAGGAAGGCATGCTCGACCTTGGCTCGCACACTCGACTTTCTGCTGTTCTTCTCCTGTTCCCGCTCGGTCAATCCTCTGTTGCGGAATCCCTTCTGGTTGGTGAAGTCACGTGCCTTGGGCGCGGCCTGGGCGATCAACGTCTTTTGGCTGGAATAGGCGGAGTCGCCATACACGCGCCGTTCGTTGCCGTGCAGCAATTGTGGGAGCGCGTGCTTATCGTGTTCGTTGGCGGCTGTTGCAACAATCGAATGGATCAGCTTGGTCTTGCTGTCCACACCGATATGCGCCTTCATGCCGAAGTACCACTGGTTGCCCTTCTTGGTCTGGTGCATCTCCGGGTCACGCGCTTTGTCCTGATTCTTGGTCGAGGACGGGGCATTGATGATCGTCGCGTCGACGATGGTGCCGGTCGAGACCTTCAACCCTTTGGTTTGCAGATGCCGTCCGACTTCCTCGAACAGGCGCTTTCCCAGTTCATGTTGTTCCAGCAGATGGCGGAACTTGCACACCGTGGTTTCATCCGGCGCGCCTTCCCGTCCCAGATCAATGCCCACGAATTCGCGCATGGACAGCGAGTCATAGAGCGCCTCTTCCACTGCGGGGTCGGAAAGGTTGAACCAGTTCTGGAGGAAGTAGATGCGCAGCATGCGCTCAAGGCCAACAGGCGGGCGTCCGTTTCCTGCTTTGGGGTATACCGGTTCGATCAGGGCGCACAGGGCAGACCATGGCACAACGCGATCCATGTCCGCCAGGAACGCAGCGCGTCGCGTCGTCTTGGTATAACAGTCAAAGCTGCCAGCAGAGAGTGTTGTTTGTTTCATCGTTCTAATCCGTTTGTTCGATCTTCGCTTCTGACATTATGAAACGAAATCGTTCAGGACTTAATCAGAGATTCCCTTATCAAATTGAAGAAAAAACACCCATGCACCTCAGGTGACTTGCTGGAACAACTCTGTACGGCAAACCGTCAATCAAGCGCGTTCCCGCCCGTTAGCGGGTAATGCTTTCTGTTATCAATTTCAAGGCTGCTAATCTCGATTTCTTCCAGATTATTGATAAGCGCTAATTTGAGGCGATCTATCCAGCCTTCTCCGAGATCGGCCCCTATCAATGCCAATTTCTCGGCAATCTGCTCGGCTGTCACTTGTATGAGGTCATACTGGATTTCGATTTTATTCCCCTCAACATGAACCTCATGTATTCCCATCATCCCGAGCAATGCGTGCTTTACTCGTTCCGCCTGTATCGCATCAAGCGATGCCGACAGCAAAAGGCGATGTCGCTTGATGACTTCTTTCCCCTCCTGCGCAGGCGCTTTTCGCCCGGGAAATCCGACGTATAAATGCGGATTCGCCAGAAATCGCTCCTTGCACTGGGCCGAACAAAATGCGTAATGGCCGCTTGCGTATTCCGTGGCAAATGATGTAGATATGACTTGCATATGGCAAACCGGGTCTTCGACCATTTCGTACATGATGACTCTCCTTTAATGTAATTCAATACGCCGTAATTCCAGCCCGCTAATCAAGAACTGTGATGCCAGACGAGATGCTCATACACCCCACTCCAATACACCCCAATACCAAAGCCGAACAATAGCTCTTCGATTGGGAAAGCTCCAACCATCACACCGCTGAGCGCCGGAAGATTCCACACCCGTGCGATATAGCCGGGAGCCATTATTTCCAGCGCGATTAGGAAGAGCAAGTAAAACGCGGCAAACAATGCACCGCCGATTAAGGTTTTCCTGGCCAGATCGGGCCGGCACAGCACACAGGACACCCCACCGGCAAGCAGTGCGGCTATCCCCGGATAGATTGGATTCCAGGGCAGAAAATACAGCGCGGCGAACACCACAAATGGCATACCTAATGCCACACGGTGGAAGCGATGGCGCAGGCTGTGACGTTCGTGACAATTCATCGGCACCGGGCGTTTCCCGGTCAATGCGTTGTATAGCACCGCCCCCACACCGCCTATACCAAAACAAAAAATCAGGCTCTCAATATCAAAGCCGGTGCGTTGAGCCAGATCGAACAGACTGGGCGGGTTCCAGTACTCAGGCACAAAAATGGGTTCGGTCAAACCGAACAGCGCGGTCAACGAACTGCTCAGTAGCATGACACGACGCTGTTCAGGCAAAACTGCATACAACGCCCCATAAGGGATGAGGAAGGCAAGTGCCCAAACCAACCAGATATATTTGTCTCCACCCGGAATCATTCCACATCCCCACTCTGCAAACCGGAACGGAAGCGTTCAAGAAATAATTCCATGTTGACTATGACGAACAACATGAACCACCTCTTTGCTGAATAGACGGGCAAGGGGTTGTGCCATAAGAACAGAAAACACAACAATCCCCTCTCTTTGGCTTGAGCAAAGCACCGCACGCACTACATTCGTAGAACCACTGGCAAGTATCTGTTGGCATTATTTCCGTTTGTTTATGCCCGCATTCCGGGCATGTGATTATTGATTCGAGAATAATTTCCTTACTCATGAAACACCATGGGCGCGCTGCGGAATAAATCTCGGGGTACGGGCAGCATATTCGCGCCACTGTTCACCGAAGTGCGCCTCGGCATCCCGTTCCTCGGTGCGTGCCAGCCGCACGTACATCCATACCAATACCGGAAACATCAGCAGCGTCAAAATGGTCGGCCACTGCAACAGGAAGCCGAACATGATGAGCACGAAAGCATCGTATTGGGGATGGCGAACCTTGGCGTAAGGCCCTGTAGTTGCCAGACCATGCCTGCGCTGCGCCTGGTAGAGCGCTTTCCATGCAGCGGACAGCAAAATGAATCCGCCGAAGATGAATACGGTGCTCAACAAATGGAACGGCCCGAAATGCGGGTTGGTGCGCCAGCCGAACATCACCTCCAGCAAATGTCCGGCATCGTGCGATAGAAAATCAACCCCGGGAAACTTTTCTGCCAACCAGCCCGAGAGGAAGTAAATCGTCAGCGGGAAGCCGTACATCTCGGTGAACAGCGCGACGATGAAAGCCGAGAACGCGCCGATCGAACGCCAGTCGCGGGAGACTTTCGGCTTGGTGAAACTGAACGCGAAAATGATG
>JAUYGW010000145.1 GCA_030690245.1 Gallionella sp.
GCGTTGACGCGCACCTGCGGCGCCATCTCCTGCGCCAGCGCGCGGGTCAGCGCGGCCAGTCCGGCCTTGGCGACGCTGTACAGCAAATGGCCGTGCATCGGGCGCTCGGCATGGATGTCCGCGATGTTCACGATACAGCCATGACGACGGCGCAATTCGGCCGCTGCCACCTGAGCGAGAAACAGCGGCGCGCGCAGATTGGTGCCGAGCAAATCGTGCCACTGCTGCTCGTTCACCTCCGCCAGCGGCGTGGCGTAAAAACTGGACGCGTTATTGACCAGAGCATCCAGTTGCCCGAACTTTTTGACGACCTTGTGAACCAGTTTCGGCAACGCGTTCAGGTCGAGCAGGTCCGCCTGAAACGCGGCGGCACTTTTCGGGCGCAGTTCATTCAACTCGTCCTGCAAAGCCAGCGCCTCTTGCGCGGAATTGTTGTAATGCACGGCGAGCTCTGCGCCTGCCGCATGCAAGCGGCGGCAGATCGCAGCACCGACCCGTTTTGCGCCTCCGGTCACCAACACCACTTTGCCTTGCATCCCCTGCTCCATTAGACTCGCACTCTCCACTACATTCTACGGACTTGCGAATTATACCCGACCATGCCGACAACTCTGCCCACCCCAGGCCCGGAAGCCGCACAACACAGCGCCCGATTATGCGACGTTATCCGCCGCGACATTGCCGCTCATTACGACACAGAAGCAAAGTGCGGCTGGATACCCTTTGCGCGCTATATGGAGCTGGCGCTGTACGCGCCGGGGCTGGGCTATTACACGGCTGGAGCGCACAAGTTCGGCGAGGCGGGCGACTTCGTCACCGCGCCGGAGCTGTCGCCGCTGTTCGGTCGCACCCTGGCGCGGCAGGCGGCGGAAATCATGGCAGCCAGCGCACCGCATATTCTGGAGCTGGGCGCAGGCAGCGGCAAGCTGGCGGCAGACATGCTCGGCGAACTGGAGCGGCTCGGCAGCCTGCCGGACAGCTACGCGATCCTTGAGGTGAGCGCCGACTTGCGCGCGCGCCAGCAGGCCTTGCTGAAAACGCGCCTGCCGCACCTGCTGGAGCGCATACACTGGCTGGACGCGCTGCCGGAAAAATTCAGCGGCGCGGTCGTCGCCAATGAGGTGCTCGACGCCTTGCCCGTGCACCTGGTGCATTGGCATGTAGGTCGGGATTCATCCCGACAAAGCTCCGATGTCGGGATGAATCCCGACCTACATAACCACGAGCGTGCAATCTATGAGCGCGGCGTGGCCATCGGCGACAGCGGCTTCGGCGCTAACAATTTTATTTGGCAGGAACGCGCCATCGGTGATGCCGCCCTGCTGCACGCCGCGCAACAGATCACTGTGCCGGACGATTATGTCGGCGAAATCTGCCTCGCCGCGCACGGCCTGGTCAACAGCCTGGCAAGCTGCCTGGAACAGGGCGCGCTGCTGTTTATCGACTACGGCTTCGGCGCGCGCGAGTTCTACCACCCGCAGCGCAGCAGCGGCACGCTGATGTGCCACTACCGCCACCATGCGCACGACGACCCGTTCTTCCTGCCCGGCCTGCAGGACATCACCGCGCACGTGAATTTCACCGGCATCGCGGAATGCGGCATCGATGCCGGACTGGAGCTGCTGGGCTACACCTCGCAGGCGTTTTTCCTGTTGAACTGCGGCATCACCGAATTGATAACAGACACCTCGCCGGAAAACCTGCGCGACTACTTGCCGCTCTCGGCGCAGTTGCAGAAACTCACCAGCCCGGCGGAGATGGGCGAGTTGTTCAAGGTGATGGTATTGGGTAGGGGAATAACCGGGCCGCTATGCGGATTCGCGCGCGGCGACCTGATGCGGACGTTGTAGTTGTCCTGAATTGCAGTAGCCGCGATTAAGCTGACAAGCCGCACTGGGCTAACTTCTGCTTCCGGCGCATTCGACCAGCGAGCTTCCCTGGTGATGGCCGTTCAACAAAACATTACTAATATTAATGGGGCCAAGCTCGATTGATTCTGACAACCCTCCAAGGCAAAATCAATCAAGTCTGACCCCATTGAATTGCAAAACACCACTTGCTATCAATATGCGAAGTGTCCCTGCGAGAACACATAAAACAGGAAGTAAATAATCGGAAAAATAACCAAGGGAATCTTAACGATAGTAAGCAGATCTTTCATCATTATCCAAACTCCTTAAACGTTCGAGCCAACACGGCTCGGCGATAGTACCATATGAATTTTTCATCTTCAATATATCGATTTGCCGTAAGAGTTCAGCAGGTTACTGTCCCTGCACCCACTCGATCAGCGCATCCTGCGCGGCCTGCCCGTATTTTGCGTTCGGGTGATTGATAAAGAACACCACTACCCATTCCCTGCCGCCTTGCGAGCGCACATAACCCGCGAGGGTCTTCACGCCTTCCAGAGTGCCGGTCTTGAGGTGGGCGTGGCTGGCGGCGGCGCTTTCCCTGAGGCGCTTCTTGACCGAGCCGTCCACGCCGAGGATCGGCAGCGAGGCTTCGAATTCGGCGCTGAGCGGATGGGCGGCGGCGTGCTGCAGCAGTTGCGCGAGATGCGCCGCGCTGATGCGTTCGCTGCGCGACAGGCCCGCGCCGTTTTCCAGCACCAGCTCGGGGAAATCGAGCCGCTGTTTTTGCAGCCAGCCCTGCACGGCTCGCGTGCTGCGTTCGATGTTGGTGAATACTGGCTTCTCCTGCGCCCCGTCACTCGCGGCAGCGCCCAGCGTCAGGAACAGTTGCCGCGCCATGACGTTGTTGCTGAACTTGTTGATGTCGCGGATGACCGCGCTCAACGGTTCGGAGTAGTGTGTCGAAAAGAGTTGTGCATTGCCGCTTGCGATACCTTCGCGCTGTTTCCCTTTCAGCGAGCCGCCGAGTTCCTGCCACAGCGCGCGGAACACCGCTTCCGCGTAACGCGTGTGCGGCATCACGCTGAGGTGATGCTCACGCTCGCCGCATTCACCGGGATAGCCGCCTTGCAGCACGACGCTGTCGCCGCCCGGCTGCACGAGGATGCCGTCGTCCCAATTGGTGCAATTGTTTTTTGATGCGGCGGGGGCGGATTGCGGCGCGAGCCGGTTATCCAGCTTCATGCCGTCGAGCGGCGGCTCGCTGATGATCTTCATGCCGTTCCCGTCGGGCAGGTAACGCAGCCGCAGCGTGTTGAAATTCAGCAGCAGCGCGTCCGGCCCGACGTTGTAGGCGCGCACCGGGTCGTTGTCGAAGGCGGCAGGATCGTGCGGCGGCAGTTCGAAGAAGCTGCGGTCCAGCACCAGATCGCCGCGTATCTCGTGCAGGCCGCGCGCACGCAACTCGCGCAGCCACAGCCAGAATTGTTCGAGGGTCAATTTCGGGTCGCCATAGCCTTTCAAAACCAGATTGCCGTACAGCACGCCGTCCTTCAGTTCGCCATCCAGATACGCCTCGGTCTTCCAGCTGTAAACCGGGCCGAGCATGTCCAGCGCGGCATAGGTGGTGAGCAGTTTCATCGTGGAAGCAGGGTTCATCGGCCGGGTCGCATTCAGGCTGATGAGCGGCCTGCGCGCGCCCGCCTCGCGCACCTCGATGGCGACGCCGGCGAGCGGGATGCCGGCCTTCTTCAGCGACTGCATCACCGAGCCTGGCAACGCGTGGGCAGTGGATGCGAAAAGCAGCGCCGCAATAACGCAACCCAGGCGCCTCATGCGAGCGCCTCCACAATGTCCAATGTCCGCGTTACCAGCAATTGCATCTCCTCTTCGCCGATCACATACGGCGGCATGAAATAAATCGTGTTGCCGACCGGACGCAGCAGCAGCTCGTTCTGTAGTGCGAGCGCGAAGCAGCGCTGCGCAAAATCGCGATGCGGGCTGGCGACTTCAAACGCCCAGATCATGCCGGTGTTGCGCCAGTTGCGCACCGCACGATGTTCGGACAATGGCCGCGCCATGTGGTTCAGACAGGTTGTTTTATTGCGGTTCGCGGCGAGCACATCGTCCTGCACAAAAATATCCAGCGTGGCCAGCGCGGCGCGGCAGGCCAGCGGATTGCCGGTGTAGGAATGCGAATGCAGAAAACCGCGTACCGTTTCATCGGCATAAAACGCCTGGTAGATTTCATCGCGCGTCATCACCACGGACAGCGGCAGATAACCGCCGGTGATGCCCTTGGAAAGCAGCAGAAAATCCGGTGTTATTCCCTCTCCCCCAACCCCTCTCCCGTAAACGGGAGAGGGGAGTGCATCACTGCTTTCATTCCCTCTCCCCTTGGGGGAGAGGGGTGGCGCCTGTTCGCAGGCGAGCAATGTGCCGGTGCGCCCCATGCCGACGGCGATTTCGTCGGCGATCAGGTGCACATCGTATTCATCGCACAGCTCGCGCGCGCGCCGCAAATAAACCGCGTGGTACATCGCCATGCCCGCCGCGCCCTGCACCAGCGGCTCGATGATGAAGGCGGCAAGCTGCGCGTGGTGTTGCTGTAAATGCTGTTCAAGCGCGGCGGCACAGCGCAGCGCGTAATTCTCGGCGCTTTCACCGGCAGCGGCCTTGCGGCTATCCGGGCTCGGCACGGTGGCCTGCTGCCGGATCAGCGCGCCATACGCATCGCGAAACAGCGCGACAT
>JAUYGW010000153.1 GCA_030690245.1 Gallionella sp.
CCGTTCTACCGATGGACTCGAGGCAACATTCCGCTCCAACTCGAGCAAATGGTTAAACAACCAGGCAAATACGCCGCTCTTGGCAAGTTTGTAAACAACCTACAAGTCGATAAGGAAAAAGCAAAAGAGGAATTTCAATATTTACCGCCGTACATGCGAGAAGGGTTGCCGATTCGGCTTGGCGAAAAAGAAGGATTCTCGCAATACCTCTATGGCCTCGGTCTGCCTGTCGAAGATATCAACCGGCTCTATAAAGGAAGTCCACGGCGAACCTTGGCGAGCATGGTTGGTGAATTATCGCCGATTCTCAAGTACCCAATTGAAGCGGCCACCGGCCAAAACCTATTCACCGGTGAACCGATCATTGAGGGTAGCCGTGTGTATCCGTTCGTGAATGCCATTCCCGGTCTGCGTGATTGGTTAGAGGTCACCGATCACAAAGATAAGAATGGAAATGTCAGCTATCGAGGGAATGCCTACAAGCTCCACTTCCTCAACACCGCTCTCGGCCGGTTCTATACCACTGCTGGCAAGCTGACCGACGACAAGACATCTGGAGCCGTGAAATTCATGTATGGCCTTGTCGGTGCGAAAGCAAAGTCAGTGGACATGGAAAAGGAAAAGTACTGGCGCGACCAAGAGGTCCAAGACCGTCTTGAGCAAGCATTGGAAAGCAGAGGTCTCATCAATAAGTTTGAGCGTGCATACGTTCCGAAATAACGCACATGGAAAAGACAGACTACCAAAACAAATTGCAAGATGAACGACTTGATCGAGTCGAAAAGACCATAAACGAAATTAAAGACAATCATCTTAGCCACATCCAAACAGATCTATCGAAAGTGAGCACTGATGTCGATTGGCTCAAACGATTCTTCTGGATCATAGCTACGGCGTCAGTGGGGGGTTTGATCACAGCAATTGTCAACATACTACTAACAATTAATAAATAAATTCTATGAACATCATTCAAAAAAAGTCACCTAACTTCTGGGTAGGGCGCAAAGCTTACCGGCCGGAAGCGATTGTCATTCACATTATGGACGGCACGCTTGCCGGCACCGATGCGTGGTTCGCAAATCACACTTCACAAGTGAGCGCACATTACGGCATCGGAAAGCTCGGCGATGTCCACCAGTACGTACAAGAAAGCGATTCTGCCTGGCATGCCGGCCGTGTGGATACACCGGTCTGGAAGCTCATCAGACCGAATATAAACCCAAACCTCTACACGATTGGCATCGAGCATGAGGGTAAACCGGACGATATTTGGACTGACGAAATGAAGAAATCCAGCTCGACCCTGATTCGAGAGATCTGTGAGCGGTGGCAGATTCCTATCGACCGGAGTCACATCGTTGGCCACTTTGAGATCTTCTCGAAGAAGCCAAACTGTCCGGCAACCAACAAAAAGATCCTCGATGAGCTGGTTGCGCTTGCCGGCCAACCAAAGACGCCAAGTCCCTCTGTCGAGGACGGTGTGAGGAAAATCGAAGAGGGTTTGGCAATTATTAAGAAAGTTATCTACTAAAAACCACTATGACCACACCAACCAAGGAAGCATTCAAGCACCTTACAATCGTGTTCTTTTATTCAGCCGTATCTTCGATCCTGCCGCTCTTGATAGCCTACGCCCAGAATGACCCACGCTGGGCGATGCTTATTCCGGTCATCAATGCCGGCTGGTATGCCTTAACACGCTACCTAAAAGAGCAAAAATTGATCGAGAACGATATCGCTCGGGGAGAGGAATAATTGCCTTAGATAAGGGAAAAACCTGACTAATAGACTTTCTGGGCAAAGACCGGAATCTCA
>JAUYGW010000156.1 GCA_030690245.1 Gallionella sp.
AGGTAGGTGCGAATTCATTCGCACGGGGTGGCCGCAAAATGGGCGAATGAATTTGCCCCTACAGATGGATACAAGGAGAACCCGAATGGAAAATAAAAGCGAAGTCGTAGAAATCCTCCTGGTGGAAGACAACCCCACCGATGCCGAGCTGGCCATGCGCGCGCTCAAGAAAAACAACCTGGCCAACAATCTGGTCTGGGTCAAGGACGGCGCGGAGGCGCTGGATTTCCTGTTTGCGCGCGGGGAGTACGCGGGCCGCAGCGGTTGCGCACCGCCGCGCGTGGTGTTGCTTGACCTGCGCCTGCCCAAGGTGGATGGGCTGGAAGTTTTGCGCGCTGTCAAAAGCGATACGCGCACCCGAGAAATTCCGGTCGTCGTGCTGACTTCATCCAAAGAGGATCGGGATATAGCCGAGAGCTATCAATTGGGAGTGAACAGCTATATCAGCAAACCGGTGGAGTTCGAGGCTTTCGCCAAGACGGTCACCGAGCTCGGCATGTACTGGCTGTTGGTCAATCATCCTCCTGTCAGCGGAAGATAGGCCGTGAGCGAACTCAGGATATTGCTGCTGGAGGACTCCCTTTCCGATGCGGAGTTGCTGGAGCATAACTTGCGCCGGGAGGGCATGGTTTTTACCGCGTTGCGCGTCGATACGGAGCCGGCCTTCAAGCAGGCGCTGAGCGATTTCAAGCCCGACATTGTACTGGCAGATTACAACCTCCCGTCCTATAACGGACGTGCCGCACTCGACTACGTGCAACGGGTTCATTCCGGCATTCCGGTCGTCATGGTCACCGGCGCCATCGGCGAAGAGATGGCCGTTGAATTATTAACCGCAGGCGCCAGGGATTATATTCTCAAGGATCGGCTGGCCCGTCTGCCTGCGGCGGTGCGGCGCGTGCTGTCAGCAGAACAGGGCATTCGCGCGCGCAAGGCGGCGGAAAAGGCGCTACAGCAAAGCGAGGCTGACCTCATGGCGCTCGTCGAGCATTCCCCGATAGCCATGATCGTCGATGTCGGCGTGGAGCCGGACGAAAAGTTCGTCATGATGAACCGGAAGTTCACGGAGTTGTTTGGCTACACGATGGAAGATGTTCCCGATGTGCACCACTGGTGGCCGCTTGCCTATCCGGACGAGAAATACCGTGAGCAACTTCGAGCCGAATGGACGAGGCGGGTCGAAAAGGCCGTCCAGAACCACGGTGACATCGAGCCCATGGAAGCCACGGTTACCTGCAAGGACGGGTCAAGCCGGTATGTCAAGGCTTCCCTCGCCTCAATAGGCAGCAGAAATATCGTCACGCTTGAGGATCTCACCGAGCGCAAAAAAGCAGAAGAGGAATTGGAAAGGTTTTTTAATCTGATTCCAGACCTGGTGTGCGTCGCATCAATCGACGGGCATTTCCTGAAAATCAACCCTGCGTGGCAGGAGACGCTTGGGTACACCATGCAGGAAATTCTTTCTAAACCTTTCCTCGATTTTGTCCACCCGGATGACCTGGATGCGACGATAAAGGAAGTAGAACGGCAACTGAATGGCGAAGCGACCATGCAATTTGCCAACCGCTACCTCTGCAAGGACGGCAGTTACAAATGGCTGGAATGGAGGGCGACCCCGGCTGTTGACGGGAAGCTGCTGTTCGCCTCTGCGCGAGACGTTACCGAGCGCAGGCAGGCCGAAGAACGGATCCACTTTAGCGAGGCATTGCTGCGCCAGACCCAATCCCTGGCTACGATCGGCAGTTGGCGGTTCTACGTGCCGCGCAACGAACTGATATGGTCCGATGAAACCTATCGCATCTTCGGCATCTCGACCGGCACGCCCCTGTCCTATGAGATTTTCATCGGCCATGTACATCCGGATGACAGGGTAATGGTCGATTCCGCCTGGCAGGCGGCGCTTAAGGGCGCACCCTACTGCGTCCAGCATCGCATCGTCGTAAATGGTGTGACGCGCTGGGTGGAAGAACGCGCCGAGTTCGAATTCGATGCGCAGGGCAACCTCTACTCGGCTACGGGAGCCGTCCAGGACATCACCGAACGCAAGCAGATGGAGGATGAGATCAAGGAAGTATCGGATCACAACCGGACAATCATGGAAACGGCCAACGACGCCATCATCTGCATGAAGCCGGATGGCACCATCCACCTGTGGAACCACAAGGCGGAGGAGATGTTCGGCCATACCGCCCAAGAGGTCATCGGCCAGAAGATGCACCAGTTGATCACTCCCGATCAGTACCGGGGAAAGGAAATCGAGGGCTTGCGGCAATTCGCCAAGACCGGGACAGGTCCGATAGTGGGAAAGACGCTGGAGCTTTCCGCGCTGCGCAAGAATGGTGTCGAATTTCCGATAGAGCTTTCGGTTTCGTCGATGAACATCCGCGGCGAGTGGCACGCCACCGGCATCGTCCGCGACATCACCGAACGCAAGCGGGCGGAGCAGAAATTGTCCGAAAGCGAGAAACTCTACCGCTCACTGTTCGAAAACATGCTCAACGGGTTCGCCTATTGTCAGATGATTTTCGAACAGGATCAGCCGCAGGATTTCATTTATCTCAGCGTCAATGCCGCTTTCGAGGCGCTGACGGGATTGAAGAATGTCGCCGGCAAAAGAGTCTCCGAAGTCATTCCGGGTATCCGGCAATCCGACGCCAAGTTGTTCGAAATTTACGGGCGGGTGTCCCTGACCGGCAAGCCGGAACGTTTCGAAATATATGTGGAGGCGCTGCAACAGTGGTTCTGGATATCGGTGTATAGCCCGGAAAAAAGTTACTTCGTGGCCGTGTTCGATGTAATCACCGAGCGCAAACGGGCTGAAATCGCACTTAAGCATTCCAACCGCGCTCTCGCCACGTTGAGTGCAGTGAACAAAAGCCTGGTACGCGCCAGCGATGAGGATGAGTTATTGCATGCTATTTGCCAATCTATCGTCGAGCAGCGCGGCTACCGGATGGTCTGGGTGGGTTATACGCAACACGACGAAAACCAGTCGGTAAAAGTTGTGGCGAGCGCCGGTTACGACGAAGGCTATCTGGATGCCATTAATGTTAGCTGGGCGGAAAATGAGCGCGGCATGGGGCCGACCGGGCGCGCTATCCGCAGCGGCACCACGCAGCTGTGCCAGGATTTTGCCAATGACCCGCGCCATCTCCCGTGGCGGGATGCGGCGCTTAAACGCGGCTATGCCGCCAGCATCGCGCTGCCGTTGACTAACGGCGAAGTGTTCGGCGCGCTCACCGTGTATGCCGACGAAGTGAATACCTTCACGCCCGATGAGGTCAGCCTGCTGGAGGAAATGGCGAATGATCTGGCGTTCGGCGTGCGCTCGCTGCATATCCGCCAGGAACGCGACCTTGCCTTGAAGCAAAGCCAACAGCGTCTTGAACAACTGCAAGACAACCTGGAAGATTCGGTGCGGGCGATTGCCAGCATCGTTGAAATGCGCGACCCCTATACTGCCGGGCACCAGCTCAGGGTGGCCGGCCTGGCGGCGGCGATCGCCAAACAAATGGGGCTACCCGATGAACAAATACACGGCATCCATCTTGCCGGGATTGTGCATGACCTGGGGAAAATCCAGGTTCCGGCGGAGATACTGAGCAAGCCGGGCAAGATCAGCGACATCGAGCATCGCTTCATCAAAGCCCATCCGCAGGCAGGTTACGATATTCTGAAAGACATCAACTTCCCCTGGCCGATTTCGCAGATGGTGTTGCAACACCATGAACGCCTCGACGGGTCAGGCTATCCGCAAGGGCTCAAGGGCGATCAGATTATTATCGGAGCGCGCATCCTGAGTGTGGCGGACGTGGTCGAAGCGATGTCCTCGCACCGCCCGTATCGTGTTGGCTTGGGGGTTGAAGCGGCGCTGGAGGAGATCATTAAGCAACGCGGCATCCATTTCGACCCGCAAGTGGTGGATGCGTGCCTGGCGTTATTCCGCGAACAGGGTTACAAATTCGAGTAGATGCGGAGCTATCTGCCCAAAAACGGGCGAATGAATTTGGCCCTACAGATGGGCTTATCCGGGCTTGTGTAGGTGCGGATTTATCCGCACAAAATCAGCAAAACGGGCGAATAAATTCGCCCCTACGGGTGGGCTTATCCGGGCTTATGTGGGTGCAAATTTATTCGCACATCAGGCAAGGTGATTGAATGTCCTATGACGATTTGCGCAAAGGCCGTTATAGCGAGCAGCGGCGCACTTATTTTGTTACGACGGTATTGGCCGAGGGGGAGCGGCGTTATTTTGCCGATTTTTTCTGCGCTCGCTGCGTGGTCGCGGAGATGCGTGCATTGCACGATGATGAAGTGGTATTTTCATTGGCGTGGGTAGTCATGCCCGATCATGTTCATTGGCTGTTTCAGTTAGGGGAACAGAAGGATTTGTCTGCTGTGGTAAAACGCTTCAAGGCGTGTTCCGCGCGCCGGGTGAATGGTTATCTCAATCGGCAAGGTGCGTTATGGCAAAAGGCATTTTACGATCATGCGATACGCAAAGATGAAGACACCCAAGGTGTTGCACGGTATATCGTCGCCAATCCGCTGCGTGCCGGACTGGCCGAAAAGATTGGCGACTACCCGCTATGGGATGCAATCTGGCTGTAGGTGCGGATTTATCCGCACAAAAATGGGCGAATGAATTCGCCCCTACAAGTGTGCTTATCCCGGCCTGTGTAGGTGCGGATTTATCCGCACATTTCCGCACATCTTAGTCCTTGCCAAATAAATCACGGCTGTAAACCTTGTCAGCCACGTCCCGGATATCGTCGGTAATGCGGTTGGCAACGATGATGTCGGACTCTTTTTTGAATTGAGCCAGGTCATTCACCACTCTGGAGCGGAAAAACTCCGGTTCCTTGAGCGCGGGTTCATAAACAATGACCTCGATTCCCTTGGCTTTGATGCGCTTCATGATGCCCTGGATGCTGGATGAGCGGAAGTTGTCGGACCCGCTCTTCATGACCAGACGGTGAATGCCGACTATCCTCGGGTTGTGCTTGGCGATGCTTTCCGCAATGAAATCCTTGCGCGTGGTGTTGGACTCGACGATGGCGTGGATCAGGTTTTGCGGGACATCCTGGTAGTTGGCGAGCAGTTGTTTCGTGTCTTTGGGCAGGCAATAGCCGCCGTAACCAAACGAAGGGTTGTTGTAGTGATCCCCGATGCGCGGGTCGAGGCTTACCCCTTGGATGATCTGTTTCGTATCGAGCCCGTGGGTGGCCGCATAAGTGTCGAGCTCGTTGAAAAAGGCCACGCGCATCGCAAGGTAGGTGTTGGCAAAAAGCTTGACCGCCTCGGCCTCGGTCGGGTCGGTAAACAGGGTGGGGATGCCTTGCTTGACCGCACCTTGTTTGAGCAGAGCGGCAAAGGTCTCGGCGCGTGCGGAGCGTTCGCCGACGACAATACGCGAGGGGTGCAGGTTGTCATACAACGCACGGCCTTCGCGCAAAAACTCCGGCGAGAAAATCAGATTGCCGCAATTGAATTTGGCGCGGGTTTTGACGGTGTAGCCCACGGGGATGGTGGATTTGATCACCATCACTGCCTGCGGGTTGATGCTCAGGACATCCTGAATGACTGACTCGATCGAGCGAGTGTTGAAGTAGTTGGTCTCCGGATCGTAGTCGGTCGGGGTGGCGATGATGACATAGTCCGCCCCGGTGTAGGCCTCGCGCTTGTCCAGGGTGGCCCTGAAGTTGAGCGCCTTGTGCTTCAGGTAATCCTCAATCTCGGCATCTTCGATCGGCGACTGCTTGCGGTTGAGCATCTCGACCTTTTCGGGGACGATGTCGATCGCAACCACCTCATTGTGCTGGGCAAGCAGGACGGCGTTGGAGAGGCCTACGTAACCGGTACCGGCGATGGCAATTTTCATGGATTGGGCGCTAGTGCTATAAAAATGATGGCGCGCATTATGCCGCAGAATGAATGGCGGCGTCAGGCGCCTATATGCTGGCGCCTACATGCTGGCCAGCGCGTTTTCGAGCTTTGTATCGGCCTCGCGCGCCAGCTCCGTGAGCCCGGCATCGCCGAGGATCTGCATCATCGCGGTCGGCTTGGCGAGCTCCACCGAAATCTTTCCCGGCGCGATTTCGCGGACAACCGCGTTGCACGGCAGCAGGCTCGCTACATCGCTGTTCGCGGTGTAGGCCTCATACGCCAGCATCGGGTTGCATGCGCCGAGAATCACCGTGGGGATGATCTCCTTGCCGGTCTTTTCCTTGATCTTGCTATGCATGTCGATGCGCGTGAGGATGCCGAAGCCCTCGGCACCCAGCGCCTTGGTGATGCGCTCGATGGCATGGTCGACGGTGTCGGCGATTTCGCGTTTGAAATTGATGGTGGTCATGGTTGTTCTCCTTGTGGTGGGTTACAAATGAAATACGCTGGTTAACTCATGGGGGCTGGAGTATTAGCGAATGCTAACACAGTAATTCTCTAAACGAGAAATTCAAACCCCAAACCAAGATAATTCATTGGGCCAGGCTCACGTAGGAGCGAGCCCTGCTCGTGAATGAAAAAACAATCGCACGCAGGGCGTGCTCCTACAATTGATCCTAGAGAAAGCAGTTGGCAGGATGGTAGGGGCGAATTCATTCGCCCGAACAGCAGGTTGCGTGCGAATGAATTCGCACCTACAAGAACAGCTCAACGTATTGAAACAGCATGTTATTTCCCGCCAACTGCTTTTTCTAGGTTGATGTGCAGGCCAATGGATTATTTCGATTAAATGTTCCCGGTGAGAGCGTCGCGCACCGTTTGCGCCAGATCGGGCGCGAGGCAATCCAGTTCGATATTCTCCGGCATGGAACGCAGCCAGGTGAGCTGGCGTTTCGCGAGCTGGCGCGTGGCGGCAATGCCGGTTTCCAGCAGTTGCGCATCGTCGATTTCGCCTTCGAGATATTGCCAGGACTGGCGGTAGCCGACGCAGCGCATCGAGGGCAGGTCGGAGTGCAGCGGATATTTTTTGCGCAGCGCGCGCAGTTCTTCCACCAGGCCTTGTGCCAGCATCTGCTTGAAGCGCGTCGCGATGCGGGCGTGGAGCTGGGCGCGGTCGGAGGGAACGAGCGCGATGGGGAGGATGCGGTAGGGCAATTCATGCCGTGTTTGCCGCTTGAGCAGTGCGGACATCGGCGACCCGGTGAGGCGGAAGATTTCCATCGCGCGCTGCACGCGCTGCGTGTCGTTGGGCGCGAGGCGCGCGGCGGTTTCCGCATCCACCTGGGCGAGTTGACGGTGCAGGTGCTGGATGCCGTGCTGCGCGACCTCGGCGTCGAGCGCGGCGCGCACGGCGGCATCGGCCTGCGGCAATGCATCCAGCCCTTCGCGCAGCGCCTTGAAGTACAGCATGGTGCCGCCCACCAGCAGCGGTATTTTTCCTCTTGCGCTGATGTCCGCCATCAGGCGCAGCGCATCGTGGCGAAACGCAGCGGCGGAATAGGCCTCGGTGGGATCGATGATGTCGATGAGATGGTGCGGCGCGCGCGCGAGGGTGGCGGCGTCCGGCTTGGCGGTGCCGATATCCATGTCGCGGTATACCAGCGCCGAATCCACGCTGATGAGCTCCACCGGCAGGCGCTGCGCGAGCTCTACCGCGACCCCGGTCTTGCCGCTGGCGGTGGGACCCATCAGAAGAATTGCCGGGGGCAATTTTTCTGAGGATTGTGGAGCGAGGATCGAGGATCGAGGGAAAGCTGACCCCTCCCGGCCTCCCCTTGTTAGGGGAGGAGTGCCGGTTTTATCTCGATCCTCGATCCTCAATCCTCGCTCCTGTTCTTTCATTTTCCGCGCATGAACATCTTGTCCAGCTCATTCATGCTCAACTGGAACCAGGTTGGGCGGCCGTGGTTGCACTGGCCGGCGCGTTCGGTCTGCTCCATCTCGCGCAGCAGCGCGTTCATCTCGGTGGTGCTGAGGGTGCGGTTGGCGCGCACCGCGCCGTGGCAGGCCATCGTCGCGAGCAGCTCGTTGCGCCGTTCGGTGAGCGCACGCGAAGCGCCGAATTCGCGCAGTTCGCGCAGCACCTCCTGCGCCACTTCTTCGGCCTCGGCCTGCTTGAGCAGCGCCGGCATCGCGCGCACCACGAGCCGGGTGGGCGACAGCGGGGCGATGTCGAAGCCAAGAATTTTGAGCGCATCCTGTTCCGCTTCCGCCGTCGCGACATCCAGCGGCTCGGCATAGAAACTTACCGGGATCAGCAGTTGCTGCGTGGCGATCTGTTTCTCGTCCAGCGCGGCCTTGAGGCGTTCGTACACGATGCGCTCATGTGCGGCGTGCATGTCCACCACCACCAGGCCTTGCGCATTCTGCGCGAGGATGTAGATGCCGGAGAGCTGGCCGAGGGCGAAGCCGAGCGGGTATTCATTTTGTTGTAGGATGGGTTGAGCGTAGCGATACCCATCGTTTGCTTGCGATGAGGGTTGATGGGTATCGCTACGCTCAACCCATCCTACGTTGCCGGCTTCCTGATTGCGAACCACGGCGGCTTCTTCCCACAGGCGATATGCTGCTTCTCGTTCTGCAACACCCAGCCGCATGGTTTGCTGCGCCGGAATATATGATGCAGGCTGCTGTGCCGCTGGAGCGCGGGCATCTTGCCCGTGTGTCGGAACAGCCAGCGCCTGTTGCAGCGTATGGAAAATGAACTGGTGTATTCCCTGGCTTTCGCGGAAACGCACTTCGCTCTTGGCCGGATGCACGTTCACATCCACCTGTTCCGGCGGCAGGTCGAGGAACAGCACGAAGGCCGGGTGGCGCTGGTGGTGCAGGATGTCCTGATACGCCTGGCGCAGCGCGTGGCTCGCGACCTTGTCGCGCACGAAGCGGCCGTTGACGAAAAAGTATTGCGCGTCGCGCGAGCCGCGCGAGTAGGCGGGCAGCGCGGCCAGTCCTCGCAGCGACAGATCCGCCGCATGGCGTTCCACCGTCACCGCAGCATGGCCGAACTCTTCACCGAGGATCGCGGCTATCCTTTCAACGAGGCCTTTCACGTTTGCTCCCTCTCCCGCTTGCGGGAGAGGGTTGGGGAGAGGGGAGGCGGGTAACTGCCATATTGTGCGGCCGTTGTGTTGCAGCGAGAACGCGACATCGGGGCGCGACAACGCGATGCGCTTGAAGGTTTCTTCGCAATGGGCAAACTCGGTGGCTTCGGATTTGAGAAACTTGCGCCGCGCCGGCGTGTTGAAATACAACTCGCGCAGTTCGATGCTGGTACCTGGCGCATGGCTGGCGGGAGCGGGTTTGCCGAGTTGCCCGTCCTGTGCTTCCATTTTCCAGCCGTGCTCATCTTGAGCGGTTCGGCTGGTAAGCGCGAGTTGCGCCACCGCCGCCATGCTCGCCAATGCCTCGCCGCGAAAGCCCATGCTGGCAACCTTCTGCAAGTCATCCAGCGAGGCGATCTTGCTGGTGGCGTGGCGCATCAGCGCCAGCGGCAATTCGTCCCTGGCGATGCCCTTGCCGTTGTCGCGCACGCGCAGCAGCTTGATACCGCCGCCCTCCAGTTGCACCGTGATGTCGGTCGCACCCGCATCCAGGCTGTTCTCCAGCAATTCCTTGAGCGCCGAGGCGGGGCGCTCGATCACCTCGCCGGCGGCGATTTGGTTGATGAGCAGGTCGGGCAGCAGGTGGATAGCGGGCATATCGGCAAACAGGCGTTGTGGCAATTCGCCGCAGATTATAGCGGATGGGCTAATCCGGCAGCGGTCGGGTTATAATTGTCGCCGCAAAAATGATTCGTCAACGGACTATTACCGGCAAACCCCGAACGTGCTAAAGGCAAAATGAAATGACAACAGAACAAATCAGCAAGACCTATGAAGTCGGTTTCTCGACAGACAAGATGCAGCACATTTTTTATATAAGCTGCACGGACGATAGTGATGCAAAATCATTTGCGCATGCAGTCTTCCATTATTACGACATACCGGCAGACTGGGGCAAAAAAGGTTTCATCACGAAGATTGCCGAGATCAAACCCAGCAATTGCATACCGGATTTCCTGCATATCGGCTTGCAGGGCAAAAAAGAATTGGCGATGCCGGAAGAAAACGAAGAATCGCACCGGGCAGTCGGGAAAATGATCAAACAAGTCATGGATGATGGATGCGTGCCGATGGCTATCTATGACGAAGAAACTAAAATCATGACAGTCTATGCGACTCATAAAATGGAAATTTCTCCGCAAACCGGCGCGGCCAGCGTGGTTCTGAATTTCAGCAATGCTGGCGGCATCCCGGTAAAAAAGAAGTAAAGAGTCTTTTTTGGCAGGCTTCATATTCCGCGTTGCCGTAGGGCGCAACGCCGGTTATAGTTAACACAGTACGACAGCCAGAGCATTCTGGCGCAACAGGTTTGCAGGGGTATCACAGAGCATAAATTCAAGTGGGGGAAGTCGATGATCGAACCCGTGGAATTGGCTGATTTCTTCGTGACCTTCTTCTCGGCCGCTGCCGTCATCCTGTGCGGGGCGCTGTACGCCCTCCTTTTTGCCTATTCCCGGATCAGAAACATGCCGCGCCTGATGCCGCTGGCCTATGCGGCTTATGCGGCGCTGTTCGCCTCCGTCATCGTGCTGGGCGATGCGGCGAACCTGTTCGGCAGCCTGTTCTGGGCGGCCGTCATGATGCTGATGCTGGCGGGCTACCTGGCCGCGCCGCACGCCGTCTGGCATCTATGCGTGACTACCCATGCGGCGGCACAGCGCGATATGCCTGCCGCACCGCCGGATAGCAGCAGCCCGGAAACTTTCCAACGACCCTGCAAGGAGAAAACGCCATGACTACCGAAATCTGGTGGGCGTCCGGAATCTTTTGGCGGAAGACCGCCATCTGGGTGACGGCCGGCTCGTTTGTAGTGCTTGTTTTTCTGACCTTTGACAGCATGTCGCAAATCACCGCTGGCACCAAACGGGTGCCGGCGTATTCGGCGATCAACCATCGCATCGAATACCGGTTCGACGAGGCGCGCCATGTGCAGGTGCCGGTCATCGGCGCGGAGGAGCCGCTGTTCGGCAGGAAGCTCACCGAGCAGGAGGCGGAGGCGCTGGTCGATAAAGGCAAGCTGACGGTGCAGGCGAAGAACTGCATGTCCTGCCATACGCTGCTGGGCAACGGCGCGTATTACGCGCCCGACCTGACCAAGGCATGGCTGGATCCGTTCTGGGGTTCGCGCGAAATGCGCGAGGAGCTGATGGTCGAGTTCATCAAGGATCCTTCCGACAAGCTGCACAACGGCCTCGGCAGGCGCATGCCCAGGTTGGGGATCACCGACGAGGAGGCGCGCGCGGTCGTGGCGTTCCTGAAATGGATGTCCACGATCGATACCAATGGTTTCCCGTACAACTTCAAACCACTCGACCAGGAGAACTGACATGACAGCGCTCGGGACTATCGATGGCACCAACCTGAACGGCGGCCAGAAGCTGGCGGTGAAGTATTTTTGCGTCGCCGCAATCCTGTTCGGCGCGCAGATCGCGTTCGGCCTGCTGGCCGGATTGCAATATCTGATACCGGATTTTCTTTACGAAGTGCTGGATTTTTCGATTAACCGCATGGTGCATATCAACGCGATGGTGGTGTGGATGCTGTTCGGCTTTATCGGTTCGGCCTATTGGCTGATGGAGGAAGAGTCCGGCATTCCGGTGGTCGGGCTGAAGCTGGGGAACCTGGTCTTCTGGATATTCACTGCGGCGGTAGCCGTGGTGGTGGCAGTTTACCTGCTGGTGCAAATAGGGCCGGGCGAGCACAGCACGCTCTGGCTGATTACCGAGGGCCGCGAGTATATCGAGGCGCCGCGCTGGGCGGATATCGGCATCGTGGTTTGCCTGCTGGTTTTTTTCTTCAATGCCGCCGCCACCTTCAACAAGGGAAAATGGACCGGCATCGGCGGGGTATTGGTGCTGGATTTGATCGCCCTGTTCGGCATCTATCTGGCGGGCATGTTCTACACCACCAACATCTCGGTGGACCAGTACTGGTGGTGGTGGGTGATCCACCTGTGGGTGGAAGCGACCTGGGAGGTGCTGGTGGGCGTGCTCATGGCCTACGGGCTGATGACCGTGCTGGGCGCGCGCCGCAAGATCGTGGAAACCTGGCTGTATATCGAAGTGGCGCTGATGTTCGGCTCCGGCATTCTCGGCCTGGGGCACCATTACTTCTGGATTGGCACGCCGGAATACTGGTTGTCCATCGGCGGCTTCTTCTCGGCGCTGGAGCCTGTTCCGCTGGTTGCGATGGTGGTGCATGCGGTGTTCGATTCCGGCGTGCACAAGATGCGCAGCAGCAATCATCCCGCGATGGCATGGCTGATCGCTCACGCGTTCGGCAATTTCTTCGGCGCGGGCGTGTGGGGCTTCATGCATACCCTGCCGCAAATCAACCTGTACACCCACGGCACGCAATGGTCGGCCTCGCACGGCCATCTCGCGTTCTTCGGCGCCTACGCCACCATCAACATCGCGTTTTTCTATATCGCGATGCAGAAATGGCGCGGTAATGTCTGGATGAGCGGTGATTTGGTCGGCGGCTGGAAGTGGAAATGGTCGATGGTGCTGCTGAACCTCGGCATGGTCGGCATGACCATGGGCCTGCTGGTCGCTGGTTACGAGCAGTCCCAGATCGAGCGCGCCATCGAAGGCTCCACTTGGGCCGGCTACTTCGCGGCGCAGGCGCACCCGTGGTTCCAGCAGGGCATGTTCTGGCGGATGATTTTCGGCGGGATGTTCGCGGCGGGCTACGTGCTGCTGGTTCTGGACCTGCTGACCATTGGCCGGCATGAAACGCGCCCCGCGCAGAATGTATCGGCGGGTGGGTAAAAACTTCAGTTAGCCACAGATTGACACGGATAACCACGGATAAAGCATCGCGTTGCGAAGGATAGGCATTTCATCCAAATAGTACAGGAAAAAACTGATGTGACCCATTGTTCATCCGTGGCTCAATCGCGTTTTTCAGGATAATTCCGCAGCTGGCTGCTAGGCGATCCATATCCCTTCCACTCTTACCCGCATGCCGCGTTCCCTTTTCGCCAGTGCATTGACCAAACCAGAGTGGCGCGATTGCAGCATGCACATGCGCGGCAGGAAAAAATAGCGTTGGCCGATCTGCAATTCCTGACGGGCATGCCTGACGATGCCTTCGTAGGCGATGATGTGGTAGTGGCCGATCTCGCGCCCACGTTCGCGCGCGGCCATCGGCCCGACGATGCACCAGACGATGACGCCGTTCAGGTAGTCCGGCTCCTCGACCACCACCCCCACATGCGTCACCGGGCAGCCGGTCATCACCGGGCGTCCGTACAGCACGTCGCCTTTCTTGACGGCGAGCCGTTCGACGTTCAACGGATTGAGCGGCACGATGATTTCGCGCGGCCCCGGGTCTTCCGGGAACGGCTCCAGCACGAAGTCGTAATCCCTGCCCAGCATGTCTTTCCAGGTGATATCCGAATCGGCGGGGAGGATGGGTATGGTTGCGGTAGCAGGCTGGTCGAGGTAGATGCAGCGCTTGAGCGCATCCGGGTGATCGACGACAAGTTCGGCCAGCCCCGCGCAGGTCTTGAAACCGCATTGCCCGCAGTCCTTGCCGGGCAGTCTTGCCAGAATTTCCTGTGCGCTTTCCGCCATCACTGTCCCCGGTAAAACAAGTCGGAATCCAGCGTGCGCAGCACGCCGAAATGATGCTCCGAACCGATCTGCCTTTTTCCGGCGCAGATCGTGCATACCGCCATCGGCGGGCTGCCCCTGAGCATCATCGGCTCTTTGACTTCACGAGCATGTTCGACCCGCGCGGCGATGCGGTCGATACCGATGCCGTGCAGCGCATCGGTTTCCAGTACGTCGATGCCTGCTGCATCGATGATGTTGGCGCGGAACACTTCCTTCTCGGCCTGGGAAACCAGGTCGATCTTGGTGACCACCGCGATGTCCGCCAGCGTCAGCATCGCGCCGATCTTGCGCGGCAAATTCATGCCGCTGGTCGCCTCCAGCACCACAATGCCGAGCGACCCCTCGATATACGGCGCGCAGCGCAGGCACAACCCCGCCGTTTCCACGAGCAGCGTATCCGCCCCTTGCTTCTCCGCCCATTTCACCGCGTCGCCCAGCACCAGCACCCCGGCGTGATCCGGGCACAGTTCGCCGGAATACACCTTCCTGGCCGGAATGCCGAACTCGTTTTTGAACAACTCGTCCTCGTCGGCGAACTGCACGTCGATCTTGAGATAGGCGAGCCGTATTCCTTTGGCCAGCAGCCTGCGCGTCACCTGGCGCAGCACCATGGTCTTGCCGCTGGTGGGCGGCCCGGCGCACATTATGAGTTTCATCGCACATCTCCTGTCGACCTCAGGTTGGCCAGCTCCATGATGACGCGCAGCTCCTCCTCGACCAGCAGTTCGCCGCCGCGTATCTTGTCGCGCAAGCCGTCCATGACTTTGCCCATCTGATCTATTTTTCCGGCGATACGCTGTTCTTCGGCGCCGGTGGTGATGACATCCTGCATCGCGCCGCCCTTCATCACGATGCGGTAGTTCGAGAGCAGCGCGATGTGCGGGTCGTGGGTGACGAAGATGAAAATCTTCTCGTATTTGCGCAGCAGTTCGAGCGCCTTGCTGCGGTCGATACCGGCGTTCTCGATCTCGTCCAGCAGGATGATCGGAGAATTGCCGATGATCACGGCATCGGCGATCAGCAACGCGCGGCTCTGGCCGCCGGAAAGTTCGGTCATCGCGCTGTCGACGATGATCGGCTCACCGGTCAACTGGTTGGCAAATTCCAGCGTGTCGTCGACCACCGAACCGGTGCGCCCGCTGTGCCGGATGCGCGCGTGAATCTCGAGGAATTTATGCACCGGCAGGTCGGAAAGAAAGCTGGTGTGCTGCGTGATCAGCGCGATCGGGTTTTTGGACGGGTCGTCGAGAAATTCGGTAGAGGGAACCGCGTCGTTGATCAGGACGCGCCTGCGGGAGGGAGTGTTTTCGCCGGCGAACAGGCCAATGTCGTTGATCAGCGCGGTCTTGCCGGAGCCAGTCGGGCCGACGATGCTGAGCACATCGCCCATCGCCAGATCGACCCGCTCGACCGGATCCTTGTTCCCGGCCCTGCCGTAGCCGCCCAGAATGGAAATTTTCCTGATCGTCATCGCCGCTGCCTCGCGCCAGTTGTGAGCGTCTTCAGTATAGGCTCAATACCGCACTGACGCAAAGCCGTAGCCGTGCCGGCCTATGGCCGAGGCACATGCGTCCAGTAGCGGCGATGCGTCTTGCGGTAGCGTTCCACCTGCAAGCCCTGCGCGTTCATCTCGACCAGGATTGCACCGTCTTCGTCCGAGCGCAGCAGTTCCGCGCCGCTGTCGGCGTAGCGTTGCAGCACTTCTTCCCTCGGATGGCCGAAGCGGTTGCGGTAACCGGCGGTGAACACCGCATAGTCCGGCAGCGTGGCGGCGACAAATTCCAGGCCCGATGAACTCTTGCTGCCGTGATGCGGTGCGACCAGCAGGCTGGTATACAGCCTGTCGGCATGTTCCCGGATCAGGCGCGTTTCGGAAGCCTTCTCGATGTCTCCCGCCAGCAATATGCTGTGCTTGCCGATGCCGATGCCGATGCCGATGCCGATGCCGATGCCGATGCTGATGCGCAGCACGCAACT
>JAUYGW010000184.1 GCA_030690245.1 Gallionella sp.
GCAAACTGTGCGTTCACTGCAGGCAGCAGGAGGGTCAATTCTGGCATGCGGCCGGCTGCGACAAATGCGGCCATACCGGATATCAGGGGCGGGTCGGCATCTATGAATTATTGCTGACCACCGACCAGATTCGCGCGCAAATCCATAACCGTGCATCGGAAGCCGATATCCGCGCTACCGCAATGGAAAACGGGATGCGCTCCATGCGCGAAGATGGCGAACGCTGGTTGGCAGATGGCACGACGACGCAGGCGGAATTGATGCGCGTCACCAAGGCCAAGGATTAAGGACACGCCGTGCCAGCATTCCGTTATGAGGCCGCCGATGCGATTGGCGCCGCAAAAAAAGGCGTAGTCAATGCCGACAGCGCCCGTGCCGCGCGCGCCGACCTGCGCGCCCAGGGCCTGGTGCCGATTGCCGTCGATGCGATTGCGGCTCAGCTTGACGAATCCGGCCATGCCAAAACCCGCGCATTCGGCGATCATCTGTCAGCCGTGGAGTTGTCGCTCTTCACGCGCCAGCTGGCAAGCCTGCTCGAAGCGAGCCTGCCGCTGGAACAGGCATTTTCCGCGTTGCTGGAACAAGCCGAACGCGCTTATGTGCGCGACCTGATCGGCTCGATCCGTTCGGAAGTGATGGGGGGCGCGTCGCTGTCCGATGCGCTGTCGCGGCATCCGCGCGATTTTGCCGACATCTACCGCGCGCTGGTCTCATCCGGCGAACAAATCGGCCAGTTGTCGCACGTGCTGTCACGGCTTGCCGGTTATATCGAGCGGCGCAACGCGCTGGTGCAAAAAATAAAACTAGCGTTTACTTACCCGGCGATTGTCACCGTGGTGGCGTTTGCGATCGTGATCTTTCTGCTGACCTACGTGGTGCCGCAAATCGTGTCGGTGTTTGACAATACCAAACAGACGCTGCCGTTCCTGACTATGGCAATGTTGGGCGTTTCGGACTTCGTGCGGCACTACGGCTGGATGGTGTTGCTGGTGATTGCCGGGTTGGTTTTTGTTTGGCGTCGCGCGCTGAAAGACCCCGCGATCAAGCTGCGCTGGCATACCTGGCTGTTGACCGCGCCGCTGTACGGAAAATTCGAGCGCAGCCTCAATACGGCGCGTTTTGCCAGCACACTGGCGATCACGACCGGCTCCGGCGTGCCGATTTTGCGCGCGCTGCAAACCAGCCGCGACACCTTGACCAATATCGCCATGCGCGCACAAGTTGAAGCAGCCACCGCCAGCGTGCGCGAAGGCGTTAGTCTGGCGCGCGCGCTGTCCGCGCATAAGCATTTTCCGCCGATGCTGATCCACATGATCCGTGCCGGAGAGCTGACCGGCGAATTGCCGGCGATGCTGGAGCGCGCCGCCAATGCGCAGGAGCAGGATCTGGAGCGGCGCGCGATGACGATAGCCGGATTGCTGGAACCGGCGCTGATTCTGGCGATGGGGGTTGTGGTGCTGCTGATCGTGCTGGCGGTGCTGATGCCGATCATCGAAATCAACCAGTTAGTGCGGTAGGCCCTAAAGGAATGAAATGAAACGCTGGCCACTTGTTGCAACTTTCGTGCTGTTCATTGCGGCGTGCGTATCTGCCGCGTATTGGGCAATGCAACTGTTCAAACCACCGGTGCGCCCGGTCGCGGCACCGCCGCAGACAGTGCAGACCGCCCCGCGCCTGGATGCGGCAGCGGCCTTGTTTGGCGGCCGCCCAACGATCGCCGTCGCCAGCAATTTTCAACTGAAAGGCGTGGTCGTCGCCGACAATGCAGCCGAGAGTATCGCGATACTGGAAGCTGCAGGCAAGCCGGCACAAGTGGTCAAAACCAATGAAGAAGTGGCGCCCGGCGTGAAGGTCACCGAGGTGCATCCGCGCTACGTGCTGCTATCGGAAGGCGGTGTGGTGAAACGGGTTGAATTGCCGGAAGACATGAAGGGGCGAGCGAGAGCTAATCTCCCAAAATGAACCCGCAGGGCCGGCATTCTGTTCAACCAGATGGATTGCGCTCAAGACCAATCAATACCAGGCTTTTGAGAAACAAAAAGGGAATGTTTGTAGACCAATGTTGTTGGTCGGGGTGAGAGGATTCGAACCTCCGACTCCTGCGTCCCGAACGCAGTACTCTACCAGGCTGAGCTACACCCCGCGCAACGCTTAATAACGCTTAATAACGCTTAATAACACTTAATAACGCTTAATATTGCCGCGTCGCGGCAAAGTGCGCCAATTCTAGCAAACATTGTTTGTATTTTGAATCGGCAAGCGAGGCGATGGCCGTGCAGGCCGACTCCGCTTCTTGCATGGCTTGCCGGCGGGTGAAATTCAGCGCGCCGGTGGCGTGGATGATCTCCAGCACTTCGGTAAATTTTCCGACATCGCCCTGTTCGATCGCGCCGCGCACCACGGCGGCCTGCTCCGGCGTGCCGTGCTGCATCGCGTAAATTAAAGGCAACGTGGGCTTGCCTTCGGCGAGATCGTCGCCGAGATGTTTGCCGGTCTGCGCCTCGTCGGCGGAGTAGTCCAGCACATCGTCGATCAGCTGGAACGCGGTGCCGAGGTGCATGCCGTAACTTGCCGCAGCTTCTTCATCGGCGGCTGAAGCCTTGCCCAGAATCGCGCCCAGGCGCATCGCGGCCTCGAACAGCTTCGCGGTCTTGCAGTGGATCACGCGCATGTAGTTGGCGGCATCCACATCCGCATCATGACAGTTGAGCAGTTGCAGCACTTCGCCCTCGGCGATGGTGTTGTTGGCATCTGCCAGCGTCTGCATCACGCGCATCTCGCCCACTTCGACCATCATCTGGAAGGCGCGCGAATACAGGAAGTCGCCGACCAGCACGCTGGCGGAATTGCCGAACAGCGCATTGGCCGTCTCGCGCCCTCGGCGCAACGCGGATTCGTCCACCACATCGTCGTGCAGCAGGGTGGCGGTATGGATGAACTCCACCACCGCCGCCAGATCATGATGGTATTTTCCACGGTAGCCGAAGGCATCGGCAGACAGCACCACCAGTGCCGGGCGCAGCCGCTTGCCGCCGCTGCCGATGATGTATTCGCCGACCTGATTGATCAGCAGCACTTCCGAGTGCAGCCGCGTGCGTATCACCTGATCCACCGCAGCCATGTCCGTCGCGAGCAATTGCTTGAGGTTTTCCAAGAACATTCTTCCCTGATTTATTGTGTCGCCGCTCCATGCGGCTGAAAGGTCGGATAAACACGCCTTAATTTTTAATGTAGCATTGTCGCATAAAATTTCCGTCCCCCGAATCCCCCGCATGAAAACAACTATTTTCTCCCTTTTGATCTGGCTGGGCGTCGCGCTGCTGGGCGCGGCGGCCGTTGGCGGCATCGCGCTGAATCGCGGCGAATCGATTAACGCGCTGTGGTTCATCACCGCCGCGCTGTGCGTGTATGCAATCGCCTACCGCTTCTACGCGGCGTGGATCGCCGCGACGGTGCTATGCATCGATGAGACGCGCGCCACGCCGGCCGAGCGGTTGAACAACGGACGCGACTTCATGCCGACCAACCGCTGGATCGTGTTTGGCCACCATTTCGCCGCCATCGCCGGCCCCGGCCCGCTGATCGGCCCGACGCTGGCCGCGCAGTTCGGCTATCTGCCCGGCACGTTGTGGATCCTGTTCGGCGCGGTGCTGGGCGGCTGCGTGCAGGACATGGTGACGCTGTTCTTCTCCACGCGCCGCGATGGCCGCAGTCTCGGCCAGATGGCGCGCGACGAGTTGGGCAGCATCGGCGGCATCGCGGCGCTGATCGCCACCTTCCTGATCATGGTGATCCTGATCGCGGTGCTCGGCCTTGTGGTAGTCAACGCGATGAAGCACAGCCCGTGGGCGACCTCCACGGTGGCCGCGACCATTCCCATCGCGATGCTGGTCGGTCTGTATATGTACAAACTGCGTCCGGGGCGCGTGCTGGAAGGCTCCGCGCTCGGCGTGATCCTGCTGCTGCTGTCCGTGGCCGGCGGCGGCTGGGTCGACCAGCAGCCCGGACTGCGCGAATTATTTAATCACCCCGGGTTGCCGCTGGCATTCGCCGTGATCGGCTACGGCTTCGCCGCCGCGATCCTGCCGGTATGGCTGTTGCTCGCGCCGCGCGACTACCTGTCCACCTTCATGAAACTCGGCACGGTGATTCTGCTCGCGCTAGCGATCGTCTGGATGCGTCCCGAAATCAAGATGCCCGCGCTGACCCAGTTCGTCGATGGCAGCGGCCCGATCTTCGGCGGCGCGCTGTTCCCGTTCGTGTTCATCACCATCGCCTGCGGCGCGATCTCCGGCTTCCACTCGCTGATCGCTTCCGGCACGACGCCTAAATTATTGTCCAACGAGCGCGACATCCGCATGATCGGCTACGGCGGCATGGTGCTGGAAGCCTTTGTCGCAGTGATGGCGATGATCGCCGCGACGGTGCTCGATCCCGGCGTGTATTTCGCGATCAATTCGCCCGCCGGGGTGGTCGGCAAGACGGCGGCGGAGGCGGTCGCCACCATCTCCGCATGGGGCTTTCCGGTCACCGTCGAGCAGATGAACCTGCTCGCGCGGCAGATGGGCGAAACCACGCTGTTCGCGCGCACCGGCGGCGCGCCGTCGCTGGCGGTCGGCATGGCCAGCATCTTCGGCAGCGCGTTCGGCGAACACCTGCTCGCGCTGTGGTATCACTTCGCGATCATGTTCGAAGCGCTCTTCATCCTCACCACGCTGGACGCCGGCACGCGCGTCGGCCGCTTCATGCTGCAGGATCTGCTCGGCAACATCTGGCAGCCGCTGGGGCGCACCTCGTGGTATCCGTCGGTGCTGTTCAGCAGCGCGGTGGTCGTCTCGGCCTGGGGCTATTTCCTGTATATCGGCGTGATCGACCCGAACGGCGGGGTGAACATCCTGTGGCCGCTGTTCGGCATCTCCAACCAGATCCTCGCGGCCATTGCATTGTGCGTGGCGTCCGGCATCCTGGTGAAATCCGGCAGGCTCAGATACGCGTGGATAACCGCGCTGCCGCTGGCCTGGCTGGTCGTCATCACCAGCACCGCGACCTGGCAGAAACTCAGCAGCGACGACCCGCGCATCGGTTTCCTCGCCGCCGCCAATAGCCTGTCGGACAAACTCGCTGCTGGAGTGTTGCCGCCGGACAAGGCCGCCGTCGCGCCGCAGCTGATCTTCAACCAGCAACTGGACGCCGCGCTGGTGCTGTTCTTCGCCGCTTTGCTGTGGCTGATCGTCATCGACATGCTGCGCGTCTGCGTGCGCCACCTGCGCGGCAAAGCCGTCCCGCCGCTGTCCGAAGCGCCGCATTACCCGACCCGGTTGGAGGAAGCATGGCAACGCGATTGATACTTTGGTGCGTGGGACGCACCATGACACCGCTCATCCATAACCACTATGTCTAACTATCTGCGAGCCAATGCGAAAGGAGGCACTTATTTTTTCACCGTCACATCACACCGTCGACAACCTATTTTGACGGACGAGCCGATGCGTAAAGCTTTGCGTGAAAGCATCGAAAACACACGCAAGCGTCTCCCTTTCGAGATTGTGGCATGGGTATTATTGCCAGATCACCTGCATTGCATCTGGACGTTGCCGGACGGCGATGCCGCTTTTCACAAGCGTTGGGGAATGATCAAACGGCAAGTCAGCCAGACGTGTGGCCAGCAATATAATCACCCGGAATGGCAGAGTGCTTCCCGGCGTAAGCGTGGCGAAACAAGCCTGTGGCAACGGAGATATTGAGGAAAAAGAGAATGAAACAGGGTTTGGTGAATAATTATTTGATGCGGTGCGCGGGACGCACCCTACGCATGTTGCAAGACTGTTGGCAAGCCGTCCGCCGGCTCAGCGGCGACGATGGTTACGAGCGTTACCTGGCGCATCATGCCGCCTCCCATCCGGATATTCCCGCGCTATCGCGCAAAGCATGGTTCGCGCATCAGCAGCACCAGAAGTGGTCCGGTATAAAACGCTGTTGCTAAATAGGCCTCCTTAATGACCGTCCCATTCTCCGACCAGCAACCGAATCTATCCAACCTTCCGGTACAGCCGGTAATGTTCGTTCTTGTCGCCCTTGCGGCTGCCTTCCCAGATTTTCTTCCAGCGCGTTTCGTCGAGCAGCGGCTTGGATAGCCGGTCGCCCTGGATCAGGCGCAGGTCGCAGCGCCCGTTGCGGTCGGGCTGCGTGATGAGGCCGCCGAAGTAATGCAGCATCGCGCGCTGACCGTCGCCGAGGTAATCGCGCCCGATGCACTGATAGTGCTGCGGCATGGCTTTTTTCAGCGACGCGACCATGCTGCGGTAGCTCTTGCCGCTGTCCAGCCAAGGCAGCCACAGCGTCATCGCGAGGACCCACACCAGCGTGATGCCGGTCGCCCAGTTGGTCACGGCGCGGCGCATCGAGCGGCCGACGCGCCACACCAGCAGTAGCCACAGCACGGTGGCAAGGATGGCGATGGTGAAATGATTGGTGTGGAACTCCGGCTCGAAGCCCGGCTGGTAGTCCTTCAGCCACAGCGTGATCTTGGCGTGGTTGTCGAGCAGCAGCCCCGCCCAGCCCCACCACATCGCGATGGCGAACAGCGCGAAGGTCATCAGGCCGAACCAGTCCAGCGCGTTGGCCGCGCCACGTTTCAGCGACGACAGCGACGCGGTCGCGAGCAGCGCGATCGGCAGCAGCATCGGCAGCGCGAATACCTCCTTGATGTCCGGCACGAGGCTGAGCGTGACGAACATCACGCCGAAACTGACCAGCGGCAATTGCAGATCGTCGCGCTGCGCGAGGCGGCGGCGCGATTGCCAGATCGTCCAGACCGCAAGCGGCAGCGCGGGCCACGCCAGCCACGGCAGGTTCTTCAGGTAGTAGAGCGACTCCCTGGTCGGCCCGTCCTTCGCGTGACTCAGCCAGTGGCCGATGTTGTGCGTCCATGCCCAGTCGGCGAATAGCTTGGGCGAGTGCTGGTAGAGCAGCAGCGGCCAGATGGTGAGCCAAGGCAGCGCGCACAAAACGGCGATGCCCACACTATTAAAATAGCTGCGCATGCGCCAATTCTGAAACAGCGCGGGCAGCAGCGCGGCGATGAAAACGAACAGCACCGGCGCGATGAAACCCTTGGCCATGAAACCGATGCCGATGCCGGTGCCGATCAGCACGCCGGCGCGCACCGCGCGCTCCTGGCTCAGGGTGAAACCGTACAGCAGCATCGCGCAACCGGCGAGCAGCGCCAGGTCGGTGATCATCTGGTGCGAACGCACCAGCATGCCGACGCAGCCGAGCAGGATGACGGCCGCCGCCCAGCCCCGGTTCTCGCCGTACAGCTTGCGCCCGGCGAGGCCGGTGAACAGCAGGGTCAGCGCGATATAGAAACCGCTGGCGAGGCGCGCGCCGTCATGCAGCGGCAGCAGCGGGGAAAACAGCTTGGCGGACAGCGCGGCAGTCCAGTAATACAGCGGCGGCTTGCTCATATAAGGCTCACCCGCCAGAGTGGGCACCAGCCAGTCGCCGCTTTGCAGCATCGAGTAAATCAGCCCGAAGCTCTGCGCCTCGTCCGGCTTCCACGGATCGTGCCCGACCAGCCCCGTGCCCAGCCAGATCAGGCACAGCAGCCCGAGCATCACCGCCTTGCCGGGGGTGATCGGGTACGGGTCGGTTGGTTTTATGAAGTACATTACTTGATTACCTAAGCCGGACGAGCCGGAGTCAAACAAGTAGCCCGGATGAAACGCAGTGTAATCCGGAGAGGGAATCGATGCCCCCCGGATTTCACTATCGCTGCATCCGGGCTACGAATCTATAGTGTTCAACCCATTGCCACTGCTTGATAATCTCAACAGGTGTTTTTTGCATAATATTCTCTGCGGCGAGCCTGGCGATCATGAAGCCTGCTGAATCGGGCTCTAAATATTATCGCCGCTATCCGGGCCTTGCTCCTTGGCGAACAGGACGGCGGCCTTCACTCGTGAAGACAGGTTGAGTTTGTTCAATATATGGCGGACATGCTGCTTTACCGTGTCGTAGCTGATATGCAGCGTCTGTGCGATCGCCTTGTTGCTCTCGCCGCGCGACAGCAGCTGCAATATTTCGCGCTCGCGGTCGGTGAGCAGCTTGAGCGAATTTTTGGTTTCCTGGCCGGGCTGATCGCCGCGCAGCATTTCGATCATCTTGACCGTCATGGTTGGCGCGACCACCAGCTCGCCGGCGGCGACGCGGCGGATTGCATCGACGACATCTTCCGGCGCCATGTCCTTGAGCAGGTAACCGCGCACGCCTGCGCGGATCGCGTTCCCCAGATCCACTTCCGAATCGCTCATGGTCAACATCACGGCGGGAGTGGCGCAACCTTCCTTGCGCAGTAGTTCCAGCATAGCCAGCCCGTCCATGGGTTTCATGCGCAGGTCGATGACCAGCAGGTCGGGTTGCTCGCCCAGCATGGGGCGCAACTCGTCGAGGGTGCCGACCGCCCCCAGTACGTTGAAGTCGTAGCAGTTTGTGAGCAGCTCGCTCAGCCCGCGCCGGCAGAGGCTTTGGTCGTCCACCAGTACAATTTTCAGCTTGTCAGTCATGCAACATTCTCCAGTTCGTTCCCGGTTCCGGGAAAAATAGTTGCACGCAGGTTCCCAGCCCCTTCGCGCTTTCCACCCTGATTTCACCGCCGATGCGCTGTGCGCGTTCGCGCATGATGATGATCCCGTAATGCCCTTCTACCTGCGAAAATGTTCCGACGCCGTTGTCTTCCACCGCGAATACGTAATAGCCGCAGAGATGGTCGACGATCAGGCGCGCATGGCTTGCACTGGAATGCTGGGCGATGTTGGAAAGCGCCTCGCGCACGATATGGAAAACATGTATCTCATGTTCCAGCGGCAGGTCGAGATCGGCGATGCGGATCATGCAATCCAACTCGATGGCGTGCTGTCGGCGGAACTGTCCGGCCAGCGTTTGCAGGGCATGCAACAGCCCTGCCGGGTCCATTTCACTGCGGAAATCGGTGATGAGCGCGCGCACCGCTTTCTGGCTGATCTCCAGCGCCTCGTCGATGTCGAGCGCATATTTGGCCGCCATCGCCCCGTTATCGTTGCGCACCGCATCGCTCAGCAGCGTGGTGTTCATGCGCGCATAGTTCAGTGTCTGCGCCAGCGAATCATGGATCTCGTTGGCGATGGTCTGCCGCTCCATCAGCAGCTCGGCACGCTTCGTTTCGCGGCTGGCCTTGATGTGCTCGAGCAGGCCGCTCAGCAGTTCTGCAAAGCTGACCGCCATGTTGGCCGCAATGCCGGAGGAGGATTGTGGCGTATCGAAAAACAGCGTGAAGACGCCGAGCAGGATTTCGGGGGATTTGCGGCTTTTTAGCGGGATGGAGATCACCGAGCGGAACTGCCGGTGAGGCTGGCTGCCGTGCCGCGTTTCGCAGGATTTGGCATCGGCGACGCAAAGTCCGAGCCTGAAGGAATCCTTGCCGCATTCTTCGCAGGCCAGTTCCACGATGCGCTCGGCTTCCAGTTCTTCACCGGTCAACCCGACCGCGCTGATGACCTGCAAGGTCTGCTCGTCGGGGAGCAAGACGCGCACCACGCAGGCACTGGCATGGATGCAGCCAAGCGCGGTATCCAGATACATGTTCAGCAGCGCATTTAGGTCGCCCGGGCGGGGTTCCTGCGGCGCGCCGCAATCCGCGCCGCCGCCCTTGCAGGGAAGTGCGAACTCGGGGTCGCGCTTCCAGAAAAAGGCCGTTTTATCTGGTTTGTCCATCCACTCCATTGGTTTGTTCATCGCATCCGTTTGTTCATCGCATCCCGCAAAGATACCCGAAATCATATCGAGTATGTTTGATAAAGCAGGCATCCAGAAATCGGGTGCTGAGTGCCGGGTTATGAAGCGTTCCTGGTCCGAAATCTACTCGGATTCTATCACGCCAACCCTTTAGGGTTATGCGCGAGCTTACCCGATGTGATTATAGACGTCCGGCACGCGAATTCTGTCTAATGCAGCGGAATCCCCGCGATAATAAAAAACTTAAAAGATTATGAAAATATGCATCGTTTCCGACAGCCATGACCGTTCCGCTCCCCTCGCTGCGGCGATCGCGGAGGCTAGGGCTTCCGGGGCGCAGGCCGTGATTCACTGCGGCGACCTGATCGGGGTCAATACCTTGCGCGATTCCCTCAGGTTCGGCATTCCGATCCACGCGGTGCACGGCAACAACATCGGCGATGTCGTGGCGCTGCACCGCATGATGGAAAAGACCGGCGGCCTGTTCGCCTACCACGGCCAGGAAGCCGTGCTGGAACTCGGCGGGCGCAGGATATTCGCCACCCATATGCCGCACCACGGCAAAGCCTTCGCCTGTACCGGCGACTATGATCTGGTCTGCCACGGCCACAGCCATGCCGCCCATATCGGCAAGCAGGCCGACGTCAGCGGCGGGCAATGCTGGCTGGTCAACCCCGGCTCGGTCGCGGGCATCGACGCGCCCGGCGTGGATGCGGTCCCGACCTGGATCCTCGGCGATCTGGGGCGAATGAGTTTCGAGATACGCACCTTGCAGCAATTTAACGGACATGACAGTAGCCACCCATGATAATGAAACTGTCATGCCCGTTTCCCTCTCCCCAACCCTCCCCCGCAAGCGGGGGAGGGGGCGAACGGCTCGCTGCGCGAGTATTTAGATATATACCGGAGGTTTGAGTGA
>JAUYGW010000168.1 GCA_030690245.1 Gallionella sp.
ATTCCATTATTAGAACGTAGGTCGGGCTTCAGCCCGACATGTCGGGTTAAAACCCGACCTACAACCCCTTGATTCCTCATGGCAGGTTCATCTAATGAACTATTTGGGTTAAATACAAAAAATCACAGCACCAGCAACAGCCTCCGCAACCCCAGCAGAATCAGCACCGCCGCCGCGCCCCAGCGTATCCAGCGCGTGATCCACTCGCGGTTGTCGCGCAGGTTTTTGCCGAGCAGGCTGATCAGCGGCAGCAGGATCAGCAGCGGGGTCAATGCCGCGCCCAGCCCGAAGACCATGCCGTTCGTCATGCCCAGCCTGACGCTGCCCGCCGTGGCGCACACCGCCAGCAGCGAAGCCAGCGGCGCGCACGGGGTCAGGCTCAGCGAGAAGCCCATCAGCAGCGGCGGCGTGCTGCCCGCGCCGCGCACCGCGCTGCACGGCGAGTGCGGCTTGTCGGCGCGCAGCAGCCACACGCCTGCCGCGATGGATGCCAGACCGATCACCGCATTGCCGGTTCCGCCGCGCATCGCTTCCGACAGCCACAACCCTGCGCCGCCGGCAATCGCGCCGAGCAGCGAGTAGGCGATGATGCGGCCCGTCACGAACAGGGCGGTATCGCGCAACGCCTGCATCTGGGAGCCGCCGCGCCCCAGCACCCAGGTGCCCATGAACGGCAGGCAGGTGACGGTGCAGGCAGTCAGGCCCAGCGATACGCCAAGCAGCCAGATGGCGAACAGCGTGGTTTCCTGCGGGATCAACGCCGGGTTAAAAAACTCATCCATGCTGATTTTCCTTCGCCTGGGTCAGCCAGATCACCTTGTTTTTCGGCAAGCCTTCCGGGTTTTCCAGTTTCACGCGCTTCTTGTAAGCCTCGCGCGAAGAGCCGAACAGCTTGACGCCGAAGAACTTGATCTGGATCACGTCGTCGTCCGGGCAATACTCCACACAGCGGCCGCACATGGTGCAATCCTCGTGGAACGCCTTCCTGCCGTGTTCCCGTCCGATTTCGTGAATATCCATCGGGCAGGCTTTTTCGCAGACGCTGCACTTGTCGCACTTGTCATGCTGCTTCTTCACCAGCTGCATCGGCGAGAGCCGCTGAAACAGCGCGTTCCACGACAGCAGCGGGCAGATGCGGCAGAACGGCTGGCGCACCGCCAAGGCGGCAATGATGATAAAGCCGAATAATGCGTTGCCCGCTGCGCCGAGGAAGAAGGTGACGCCCGACGAGGTCCGCAGCGCGATCTGCTCGGTATCGGCGGTCAGCAAGGTGGTCGCCAGACGCGATGGGCATACCTGGCAATAGGGATCACCCAGGTCATTGGATACGGTGCCCATCCCGGCCAGCAGCGGCAAGCCGAGCACCAGCACCAGCAACATCAGCCACTTGACCGGGCGCACCCTGCCGACATTGCTCTGGTTAAAGCGGTGCAGCGGCCTGCCCAGCCTCCTGCCGACGCGATAGACGATCTCCTGCACCGTGCCCATCGGGCATACCCAGCCGCAGAACGCCTTGTTGAGGAAGAAGAACATCGCGAAGAAGGTGGCCACCGAGATCAGCGTCGGGATGAATACCTTGTAGGTAACCTCCTGCGCCTTGACCAGCGCCTCGCCGATGCGGTGGTGGAACTGGTGCTGGTTGACGATCAGGATGCAATGGTCGCCGGTCTGCTTGTCGAATGCGCACGCCAGCGAAGGCAGCGCCTGCGAGATGCGGTCCACCGTATAAGTGCCCAGCAACGCGCCGCCGTACACGGTGACGAACAGCATGAGGATCTGGATGGTGAAGCGGAAACGCGTCAGCGTCGGGAAAATGGTCTTCAGCATGTCAAGCCTCCTTGTGATCGGCGGCTTCGGCCGCCGGCTTTTTGCGTTGCCGCAACAACGGCACCGCGCCGATCATGCCCAGCAGCGTGAAGCCCAGGCCCATTGCGAGGCTGCGCTGGTCGAACGCATCCGCGCCATAGCTGCCGTTGAATGCGGTCAGATAGCTTTTTCCGCCCTCGGCATGTTCGACTGCCAGCACAAAATCCGCGCTGCGCCGCCCGTGGCCTCCCGCCGCTTTTTGCTGCGCTACCTTTTTGAAATCATCGGGTATGCTGACCGTGACCACGCCTTGCGCATCGCTGACCCAATCGGCTTTGGTGCCATTTTGGGTTTCCAGCCTGACCCATTGATTGGCGAGCGGCTTGCCGTTGAAATACACCAGAAACTTCCAGTCCTCGTTGGCACGGTAACGGGAATGCTCGCGCGGGTATGGTTGCGGGATGATTTGCAGCTCATGCTTCTGCTGCATGAACAGCGCGGTCGGATTCTGGCCGCCGCGATCGCTGAAGAAATGCACGGTGGAGGCCACCTTCACCTGGCCGCCCTGCTCCTCGCGCGCCGCGAGCCAATGGAAGCCGCCGGATTCCGGCTTGTCCAGCCTGGCTCCCGCCATGTCGAGCGGGAGCTGGCGGTGCACTTTGGCATCCTCAAGGTTGTTGGAGTAGGCATCGATGCTGTTCGCCACGATGTTTTGCGGCACAACGGTGACCACCCTGCGCTCGCGGCCTTCGCCGCTCATCCTGGTTTTCAAAGTGGGGAATGCGGTCCATGCCACAGGCTTGCCCGCCCCCCCCATACCGCCCGTCCCTGTCGCCACGGGCTCGACATGGCTGGCATGTTCTCCCGCCGCGATGTCTGGCTGCACCGCCGGCGCGCTTGCTGCGGCAAGCGCCAATGGCGTAAACATCAGCGATGCGACCGGGAGGATCGCCTTCAGCAAAAAATTTTTCTGCATGGCATTTCCCCTTAGAAACTCAGTGTCAAACCGGCCGTCCACACCCGGCCCGGATCGACCGTGATGGACATGTCTTCGGCGTTGTAAACCCCGTTGCCGTCGCCGTCCGACCCGCCGCGTATCGTCGAGTAGTAGAGGCGGTCGAACAGGTTGTCGATCCGCGCGAATGCCGACCACTTCATGCCGTGCTCGGTCTTGATCTCATAGTTGGCCATCGCGTTGAACAAGGTGCGACCGCCTACCCAGACCAGATTCACCTCGTCGGCAAACATGCCGCTTTGTGCATTCATCTCGGCGCTGAAAGACCAGGCCGGGGAATAACGGTAACGCGTGGACAGGTTCATCTTGTGCGTGGGCGTGCGCGGCACGACATTGCCGGTGTTGTTGTACAGCACGGAAGGCAAAGAACCGCGTACGCCCATGGACATCCAGTAAGAGTCGTTTTTGGTGAATTTCGCATCCAGATAGGTGTAAGCCAGATCGCCCGACCATTTCAGTTTCGAATCCGTCTTTACGCCCAGCTCGACGCCGCGGTTGCGCACGCCGCCGATGTTCTGGTATTGCTCAAACTCGTTGAATGTCGACACCGTAGGATCCGGCGCAGTCTGATACTG
>JAUYGW010000169.1 GCA_030690245.1 Gallionella sp.
CGCACCGTCCATCCGCACCGAGAACGCGCTGCTGTCTGCCTACATCTACGTGGACATCCGCGACCGCGACATCGGCTCCTACGTGGCGGAGGCGCGCAAGGCGGTGGCGCAACAGGTGAAATTTCCGCCCGGCTACTACGCGACATGGAGCGGGCAGTTCGAATACATGGAGCGCGCCGCCGCGAAGATGAAGATCGTGGTGCCGATCACCTTGCTGATTATCTTCCTGCTGCTGTATCTCAACTTCAGGCGCGTGACGGAATCGCTGATCGTGATGCTCTCGGTGCCGTTCGCGCTGGTCGGCGGCGTGTGGCTGCTGTGGCTGCTCGGCTACAACCTGTCCGTTGCCGTCGCGGTGGGTTTCATCGCGCTGGCGGGCGTCGCGGCGGAAACCGGCGTGGTGATGCTGATCTATCTGGAACGCGCCTGGCAGGAGATTAAAACGCACTGCGCTGCCGAAGGCCGCAAGCCGACATTGGGCGATCTGCATGCCGCCATCATGGAAGGCGCGGTGGAGCGGGTGCGGCCGAAGATGATGACCGTGACGGCGATCATGGCCGGGCTGCTGCCGATCATGTGGGGCAGCGGCGCCGGCTCGGAAGTGATGAGCCGTATCGCCGCGCCGATGGTCGGCGGGATGATTTCCTCGACAATATTGACGCTGGTGGTGATTCCCGCGCTGTATGCCTTGTCCAAGGCGCGCGAGATTAAATAATCACCAATAGGCGAGGTTGCACTCCGGGCCTCAATCGGCGTATCTTGGGAACATCCAGATGCGGTGAATGAAGCGGTGCTGTATTGAATGCGTGAGAGGAGGTTGACGATCATGCTCGACGAATTTATCCACGAACCGCGCATTGCGTACTTCTCGATGGAAATCGCGCTGCGCAATGAAATTCCGACTTACGCCGGCGGGCTGGGAATGCTTGCCGGCGATACCATGCGTTCGGCTGCCGACCTCGATCTGCCGATGGTGGCGGTCAGCCTGGTAAGCCATGCCGGCTATTTCCGCCAGGAGATCGATGCGCAGGGGCGACAGATGGAGCACGCCGAAACGTGGGACATCAGGCACTGGGCGCAACCCCTTGATGCCAAGATTGCCGTACAGATCGATGGCCGCACGGTCTGGATCGGTGGCTGGCTGTATGTGCTCGAAGGCCACATGGGCGGCCGCCAGCCGGTGTTGCTGCTCGACACCGACCTGAATGAGAACGGCAGCAACGACCGCGAAATCACCCACCATCTCTACGGCGGCGACAGCGTCTACCGGCTCAAGCAGGAAATTGTGCTTGGACTGGGCGGCGTGCGCCTGCTGAATGCAATCGGTTTCACCATCCGGCATTACCACATGAACGAGGGACATTCCGCGCTGCTCGGGCTGGAGCTGATGCGGCGATTTACTTATTCAACCGAGCACCTGCGGCCCGGCGAATCGCACTATGATCTCCCGCGCGTGCGCGACCTGTGCAGCTTCACCACGCATACTCCGGTCGAGGCCGGGCATGACCGTTTCTCCTACGATCTGGTGCAGCGAGTTCTCGACAATGACTTCGACATGGATACCATCAAGCGCCTGGCCGGGGAGGATAGCCTCAACATGACGCGGCTGGCGCTGAACCTGAGCGAATATGTCAATGGCGTCGCGAAGAAGCATGCCGAAGTGTCCAACGCGATGTTCCCCGGCTACAAGGTGCATGCGATCACCAACGGTGTGCACCCGTACACTTGGGCTGCCGAAAGTTTCCGCCAGCTTTACGACCATTACCTTCCCGGCTGGTGCCACGAGCCGCAGTTGTTGATGCGCGCCGATTGTTGCATTCCGGAAGCCGCGATCTGGCAAGCGCATGTTCAGGCGAAACAGCATCTCATCGAGAAGGTGCAGGCACTTGCCGGCGTGGCGCTTAAACCCGATGTTCCGATTTTAGGCTTCGCGCGGCGCATGACCGCATACAAGCGCCCGGATCTTTTGTTTTCCGACCTGGATCGCCTGCGGGCTATTGCGCGCAAACAGCCGTTCCAGATCGTGCTCGCCGGCAAGGCGCACCCGAACGATGAAAACGGCAAGCACCTGATCGAACAGTTGTATGCGCATGCACGCGCCCTTGCCGGCACGATACCGGTGGTCTACCTGCCCGATTACGACCTGGCGCTTGCCCAGACGCTGACCGCAGGAGTGGATGTGTGGCTCAACACGCCGTTGCCGCCGCTTGAGGCTTCGGGCACCAGCGGCATGAAAGCCGCATTCAACGGCGTGCCCAATCTGTCGGTGCTCGATGGCTGGTGGATCGAAGGTTGCATCGAGGGCGTGACCGGCTGGGCGATCGGCGATACGGCGGGCATGGCCGACGGCAACGCACACGCGCTTTACGACAAACTCGAACAGGTGGTGCTGCCGCTGTATTACGGCCACAGTGACGGCGGATGGCTCAGGGTGATGAAGGGGGCGATCAGCAAGAACGCCTCTTATTTCAACAGCCACCGCATGATGCGCCGCTATGCGACGGAAGCGTACGCAAGGTGAAATGATCACCCAATCATCAAATTTTTTCGAGAGGTCGGAATGAAACTGAAAGCTGCATTGCTTGCCGCCATTTTGGTATCGGTTACGACGCCTGCTGTGGCTGCCGAAGAATCCGGAGCAAACAAACCGGTGATAGGACATAGCGAAGAGAAAACCGGTGCGCCGGCTGAGGAATACAAGCTGGATTACAAAGAATTGTTCGGCTGTGAACCGATGGGAGAAGATGGCCATGTGCTGATACCTGAACCGGCATCGGGGACAAGCCGGCAGGAGACAATGCAGCTTCAATAAGTTTCAAATGGTCATTAGAAGTGAGCGACCGAGGTTACGCGGCATAACTTTGTTTACCTCCGGAAAGGAGCAGGCAATGGCAACCGATCCCGTGTGCGGCATGGCGGTGAAACCGGATTCACCTCACCACTGCGAATACAGTGGTGTCGAATATCATTTTTGCAGCGCAAAATGCCTGGCCAAGTTCCAGGCGTCCCCGGCGGATTATCTGAAGCCGCACCCGAAGGAGCTGCAAGTTATCAAAGCGGGCATGATGTACACCTGTCCGATGCACCCGGAAATCCGCCAGCCTGCGCCGGGAAACTGCCCGAAGTGCGGCATGGCCCTGGAGCCGGAATCCCCGCAGGCTCCGGGGGCAATCGAATACACCTGCCCGATGCATCCCGAAGTGGTGCGCAGCGAGCCGGGCAGTTGCCCGATCTGCGGCATGGCGCTGGAGCCGCGCAACGCCCCGGCGGAAGACAACGCCGAACTGACGGATATGACGCGGCGCTTCTGGGTCAGCACGATATTGGCTTTGCCGGTATTTCTCATGGCGATGGTGACCGATCTGGCACCGCAATTGCTGCCGGCTTCTGTTTCGATGCATGTGGTGGTGTGGCTGGAATTCGCGCTGGCGACGCCGGTAGTAGTGTGGGGCGGCTGGCCGATCTTCCAGCGCGGCTGGGCGTCGCTGGTCAACCGCAGCCTGAATATGTTCACCCTGATCGCGCTCGGCGTCGGCGTGGCGTGGAGCTACAGCGTGGTGGCGATGCTGCTGCCGGGCATCTTCCCGTCCGCGATGCGCAGCATGATGGGCACGGTGCCGGTGTATTTTGAGGCGGCGGCGGTGATCATGGCCTTGGTGCTGCTCGGGCAGGTGATGGAGTTGCGCGCGCGCAGCCAGACCAGCGCCGCGATCAAACTGCTGCTCGGACTCGCGCCGAAGACCGCGCGCATCGTGCGCGCTGACGGCAACGAGCAGGACATCTCGCTGGAACAGGTGCAGCCGAATGATGTGCTGCGCGTGCGCCCCGGCGAGAAGGTGCCGGTGGACGGCGTGGTGCTTGAAGGGACGTGCGCGCTGTACGAATCCATGGTCACCGGCGAATCAATCCCGGTGGAAAAGACGACAGGTGCTCGGCTGATCGGCGCGACGGTGAACGGGACAGGAAGTTTATTGATGCGCGCCGAGCGCGTCGGCGCCGACACGCTGCTCGCGCAGATCGTGCACATGGTGAGCGAGGCACAGCGTTCGCGCGCGCCGATCCAGCGTCTGGCCGATGTTGTTGCGGGTTATTTTGTTCCGGTGGTGGTCCTGGCCGCGCTCGCCACGCTTGCCGTATGGGGATTCTGGGGGCCTGAGCCGCGCCTCGCGCACGCCGTGGTCAACGCCGTGGCGGTACTGATCATCGCCTGCCCCTGCGCGCTGGGGCTGGCCACGCCGATGTCGATCATGGTCGGCACCGGGCGCGGTGCGACACTCGGCGTGCTGATCAAGAATGCCGAGGCGCTGGAAACCATGGAGAAGGTCAACACGCTGGTGGT